>CBHTVL010000483.1:0-2222 GCA_966096475.1 uncultured Burkholderiales bacterium | reverse complement strand
GGCTGGTGCGGCGGCATTCGCGCAGACACCTGCGCCATCAATCCGGCAGTCAAGGATCTGCACATCGTCGAAACACGTCCGGAACGCCTCGCCGAGGTCGCCAAATCCTGCAACGCGAAAACCGCCACCGATGATTATCACAAGCTGCTCGAAGTCAAAGACCTCGATGCCGTGATGATTTCGGCGACGCCGGAAAAACTGCATTTCCCGATGGCCCGCGACTGCCTGGAGCGCGGCCTGCACGTGTTCATGGAAAAACCGATCGCTGTCGAACTGCACGAAGCCGACGAACTGATCGCCATCGCCAAACGCAAGAACGTCAAGTTCACCATCGGTTATTCGCAGCGCTTCAATCCGAAATACGCTTACGTCAAGAAATGCATCGATACCGGCGCCATCGGCAAGCCGGTCAGCGCAATGGTGTCGCGCCACATCCAGCGCAGCCTCGGCGCCAAGATCACCGGCCGCAGCAAACTCTCCCCGGCTGCGATGGAAGCGACGCATGACCTCGACTTCATCCTGTGGTGCCTCGCCCCGGCGAAACCGATCCGCGTCTACTCGCAGCTGAACTTCGGCGTAATGAAAGCCAACAGCGGAGCCGAAGTACCCGACACGCAGTGGATCACCGTGACCATGGACAGCGGCATGTCCTTCGTCATCGGCGCCGGCTGGAGCCTGCCGCCGGGTTACCCGAATGCCTGCTCGACATGGATCGAGATGATCGGCACCGACGGCGCGCTGCTGGTCGATGACACCCACCGCGACGTCATGCTCAACACCATGAAAAACGGCATGCAGATGCCGATGTCGTCGATGCCCGGCGAGCGTGTTGATCACGCCTTTGCCGGCCCGATGCATGCCGAGACCGTGCACTTCATCGAAGCCGTGTGCTGTGACCGCCCGGTGCTGGTCACCGCCGAGCAGGCGCGCAACGTGATGGAGGTCTACATGGCCGCCGATCTTTCCGCCGAGCGCAACGAGCCGGTGATGCTGCCGCTGCCGGAATCGCGTCCACTCGCCGCTGCGGTGGGACGCTGAAAAAAACTAACAGGATGGGCAGGATTTACAGGATATAAAAACAAAGCCGCCAGGTTTTATCCTGCTCATCCTGTCCATCCTGTAAATTGTTTTTGAAGTTCTCTCTGCCCATCCTGTAGATTGTTTTTGAACTGGATTCTTCAATGAAAAAAGACCTGAAAAAAATCGGCCTCGCCATCATCGGCGCCGGCCGCGTCGGCCTGATCCGCGCCGAACTCGCGGCGCGCCACCCTTCGGTGGGCTGGATCGGCATCGCCGAAATCAATCCCGAACGCGGTGAGATCGTCCGCGAAAAATGCGGCGGCGATTTTGTCACCACGGATTACAAGGAGCTGCTGTCACGCCCGGAAGTCAATGCCGTGGCGGTTTGCACCGACGAGCATCTGCATGTCGATCCGGTCATTTTTGCTGCAGAACGCAAGTTGCCGATGCTGATTGAAAAGCCGCTGGCCACCGACCTCGGTGAATCGGCGCAGACCCTCGCCGCCATTGAAAAATCCGGCGTCGATGCCGTGATCGGTTACACCCAGCGCTTCCGCCGCCGCTGGCTGGTGGCCAAGGAAAAGGTCCGCACCGGTTCGCTTGGTGATGTGACCATGGTGACTTCGCGCGCCTTCATGAACCGGCTCGTCGCCATCGACAACTACAAACGCAGCGACAACCGTGCTGAAGTCACGCCGATGGTGATCTCGGGCACCCACGCGCTCGACATCGTGATGTGGCTGATGGAAACAAAAAAACCGGTCGAGGTTTACGCACGTTCGGTGAACAAGGCCCTCGGCCCGACCTGGCAGGGCGTCGACGGCACCGGTTACACCATCAGCTTTGATGACGGTGCGATTTACCACGGCGTGATTTCCTGGGCGCTGCCCGAAGTCTGGCCCGGCGCGGTGTACAGCCTCGAAGTCGGCGCGGTTGGCACCGAAGGCGTGCTGACCATTGACGACACTCACCGCGACATCGTGCTCGCGACCAACCTGATCCAGAGCGAAGGTTATGCGCCGGACAAACGCCGTCACGTCGACTTCCTGACCAGCTACCCGGTCGGCGACATGGCGCTCGGCGAACTGCGCGGCCCGATGCGCGAAGAAACCAATTCCTGGCTGAACCGCGTCTCTCTGGGTGTGCCGACACAACACGCCACCGCTGCCGAAGGCCATAATCGTCTGATGCTGACCAAGGCG
>CBHTVL010000482.1:0-2226 GCA_966096475.1 uncultured Burkholderiales bacterium | reverse complement strand
AATGTCGAAACGAATGGAGCGGGGTGCTGCTGCGCTGCTGCTGGCCCTTCTGTCCAATACGCTGATCGCCCAGGAATATCCGGTCAAACCAATCCGATTTGTGGTCGGGCCCGGCCCCGATGCGCTGGCGCGTGCGGTGAGCCAGAAGCTGACCGATGCCTGGGGGCAACAGATCGTCATCGACCAGCGGCCCGGGGCCGGCGGCAGCATCGCCGCCGACATCGTTGCCAAGGCGCGCGGCGACGGCTACACGCTGTTGCTTGCGACCGGCTCCCACACCATCAACGCCGCTTTGCAGAAACAGAGTTATGACCTGGTGCGTGATTTCCGTGCGGTATCGCTGGTCGGTTCGGTGCCTTTTATTCTGGTGGTGCATCCGTCGATGCCGGTGCACAGCGTCAAGGAACTGATCGATCTCGCGCGCGCCAAACCGGGCGCGCTGAATTACGGTTCCGCCGGCAACGGTACGCCGCCGCATCTGGCCGGGGAAATGTTGAAGACGCTGACCGGTATCAATCTGGTTCATGTGCCTTACAAAACCGCCGCACAGGCGATGATCGATGTGCTGGGCGGGCAGCCGCAGCTGATGTTTGCGGTGGCGCCGGTAGGCTTGCCGCAGGTCAAGGCGGGCAAGGTGCGCGGCATTGCGGTATCGACGGCCCAGCGTACGCGTATGGCGCCGGATCTGCCCACTGTTGCCGAGGCCGGCGTGCCGGGTTTTGATGTCATCGGCTGGAATGGTGTGTTGGCACCGGCCGGAACACCGCCGGCCATCGTCAACAAGCTGTATGGCGAACTGGAAAAATCGCTGAAGCTGCCGGATGTTGTGCAGCGCCTGGCGGCGACCGGTTTTGAGCCAGTGGGCAGCACGCCGGCGGCGTTTGCGGATTTTGTGCGCAAGGATATCGAGCGCTGGGCCCGGGTGATCCGGGATGCCGGCATCAAAATGGATTGATCGACTTGAATAACCCCGGCCTGTCCGGGAACAGGAGGAGCATCATGGCAGTCAAGGCGAAGAAAAAGGCAGCGACCAAAAAAACCGTTGCTGTCAAAAAAGCCGGCCCCGCTAAAAAGGCCAAAACAGCATCGCGCCCGCGCATTGACGTGCACAGCCACGTCATTCCGCTGGAAATGCTGCAGGCGATCGAGCGTGAGCCGGAGCGTTACCAGATGCGCATCAAGGACGTGGACGGCAAACGCCGTATCGTCCGCGAAGGCGGGCATACTTTCCCGGTTTTCGACGAGTTTTCCGATCCGGCAGTCAAGGTGCGCGGCATGGACCGCAAGGGTATTGATGTGTCCTTCATCTCGCCGGCGCCGATGGTGTTTTTCTACTGGCTGGACCGCGATACCGCGCTGTCCGCATCGCGCCTGATCAATGACGGCATCGCCAATATGGCGGCGGCCTATCCGGATCGTCTGCGGCCGATGGGCACGATCCCGATGCAGGACCCGGATGCGGCGATTGCCGAACTGGAACGTATCGTCCGCGACAAGGGCTTCCGTTCCATTGAACTGGGAACCTCGGTAGAGGAGGCTGCACTGGCCGATCCGCGTTTCCGCAAGGTGTTGCGCCGGGCGCAGGACCTGAAGGTGTTCATCTTCGCACACCCGTATTCCTTTGATGCGTCCTGCGGCCTGGAGAACTACTACCTGCGTAACCTGATCGGCAATCCGCTGCAGTCGACGATCATGGCTGCAAACCTGATGTACAGCGGTGCGCTGGATGAGCTGAAAAAGCTGAAAATCTGCCTCGCGCACGGCGGCGGCTACATTCCTTACCAGATCGGGCGTTTTGTCCATGGCCACAAGGTGCGCAAGGAAACCCGCGCACTGACCAAGACCTCGCCCTATCAATCAATGCGCCGCTTTTATTATGACGCGCTGATCCATGACCCCAAGGCGCTGCGTTACCTGATTGATCAGGTCGGCGCGGACCGCGTCACGCTCGGCACCGACGCGCCCTTTGACATGGGCGAGGAAGCCCCGCTGAAGATGCTGGATCGCGTCAAGGGACTGACGAAGAAGGAGCGCGAGCAGATCTGTCATGACACAGCGATGGATCTGCTCGGCGGGAAACTCTAGACAAAAACAGTTCAACCCGGAGGAGGAATACTCATGCAGCGCATTGTCGTTTTCCTCGCAGCACTGATGGTCGCGGGCGCATGGGCGCCCGCCCAGGCACAACAACCCAATCCGGCGCGGCCGATCCGCCTGATCGTGCCG
>CBHTVL010000481.1:0-2231 GCA_966096475.1 uncultured Burkholderiales bacterium | reverse complement strand
CGTGGTGCCGACCGGCGCCGGCGGCACCAATGATGTGGTGGCGCGCCTGATCCAGCAGACGCTGCAGGCGGTAAAGCTGGTGACTGTTCCCGTGTTGGTCCAGAACAAGGCCGGCGGCAACCAGAACCTCGCACCGGTCTATATCAACCAGCACAAGGCTGACCCGCATTACCTGTTGTATTCGACGGCGACCATTTTCACCAACGAGATCGCCGGTCTGACCAAGCAGAAATATTCAGAGCTCTCGCCTGTTGCCTTGCTGCTGGTGGATTACACCGTAATCTCCGTGCGTCACGATTCTCCGATCAAGAGCATGCGCGAACTGGTGGCGCGACTGAAAGCCGATCCGAACTCGGTCTCCTTTGGCCTGGTCAGCCGCGGCGGTCCCAATCACCTGGCCGTGGCCCAGGCGATGCGCGCTGCGGGTATTGATCCCAAAACGCTGAAGCTGGTGGTGTTCAAGACCAACGCCGAATCGGCAGGCCCTGATGTCTTCGGTCAGCGCAGCACTGCCGCAGGTCGAGGCCGGGGCTACGCGCATGCTGGGCATTGCTGCGCCGGTGCGCCAGCCCGGCAAACTCGCGCAGGTGCCGACGATGCGCGAAGAGGGCATGAATGCCACCGGCATTGCCAACTGGCGCGGTGTTCTGGCGCCTGCCGGCATCACGCAGGCACAGGTGAGTTTCTGGAGTGATGCGCTGGCCAGGGTGGTGGTGACTCCGGAATGGAAGCAGCAGCTTGACCAGAACAGCGTCTCCTCGGAATTCGTTCCCGGGGAAGCGTTCCGCAAGTGGTTGGCCGAGGCTTATGACGATACCCGGAATGTCATGTCGGACCTCGGGCTCGTCGCCAGGTAGCCGGTTTATTGTTGCGAATGGTTTTGCAAAACGTGTTTGAATGCGAATCAACAGGGAGTTCATGTGAAAAACTTTAATCTGCACGGTGTCATGCAAGCGCCCGTCACGCCGCTGAAAGACGATTTCAGCTTTGATGTGTCGGGTTTTGAAAAGATGGTCGATTTCCATGTGCGCCACGGCGCACCCGCCATCGCATGGCCGCATCACAAGGCCGAATCGCTCAATCTGACCATTGCCGAGCGCAAGCTCGGCGCGGAGATCGCGGTCAAGACGGTTGCCGGCCGCGTGCCGGTATCGATTTTTGCCGGGACGCTGTCGGAGGAGGATTCGCTCGACATCGCTAGCCACGCGCAGAAGATCGGCGCCGACATGCTGCTGACCATCTCGCCGTACTGCCGCCGCCCGTCGCAGGAAGAGATTTTCGATTCGATCGTGCGTATCGGCACCCACACCGACCTGCCGGTGCTGACCTACAACTCGCCGTGGCGCAATGGTGAAGGTGTTGAATTCACTTCCGAGCTGACCAAGCGGCTGATTGACCGGCTGCCGAACTATATCGGCATGAAGGACGCCAGTTTCCACAGCGAGAAGTTTCTCGAAATTTCCCGCGTCGCGTTGAAAATGCGGCCCGGGTTTTCGATCATCCAGGGTGTTGAGCATTTGCTCGCGGCCTACCCGCTGGGCGCCTGTGGTTCATTTTCATCATCCGGCGCCATCGCGCCGAATCTGTGCAACAAGTTCTATGCCTCGCTGGTTGCGCGAGACTGGGAAACCGCAAGGGAATGCCAGTTCAAGATTTCACGTCTGTGGCGGCTGTTCAAGGAGCAGTACCCGTCATCGCTGAAGGGCGCCATGATCATGATGGGGCGCTCGGTGGGGCCGACCCGTTCTCCGTTACCGACGGCAACCAAGGAACGTATCGAGTTCCTGCGCAAGCAGTTGGAGGAACTCAACATCCTCCAAACCGAGCCGCACGGCTGGTAATCCACAACCTATTCAGAGCAGAGGACTTCATGCCGACTTTCCGCCCGGGACTGGTTCATACGCCGGTAACCCCTTTCAAAAAAGATCACAGCATTGATTACGACACCTATGCCAAGGTGCTCGAGTTTCATATCCGCAACGGCGCCGAAGCGCTGGCCCTGCCGATGCCGGAAGGCGAAGACATGAGCCTGACCGATCCCGAACTGCGCAGTCTCCTGAAATTTGCGATGGAGAAGGTCAAGGGCCGCGTACCGGTGATTGCGCATGTCAGCGACGCCGGCACCGGCATCGCGATCGAGCGCGCGCTGTATGCGCAATCGCTGGGTGTTGCCGCGATTGTTTCCCATCCGCCTTATTTCTGGCACCCCAAGCCGTCGATGGTGGTGGAGC
>CBHTVL010000480.1:0-2246 GCA_966096475.1 uncultured Burkholderiales bacterium | reverse complement strand
AATCAGGGTATTTTAAGAAATTACTTTAAAAACATATAGTTATGATGATAAACCGGCAAGCCTCCAAAACGCCATTTCGCCATGCGCGAACCGCCCTGGCCTCATGAAATACCGGGCCGGCCGGACCAAGGCCCATAAAAAAGGCCGCCCCGTCTGGAGCGGCCTTTTTTTACGGCTTGCCGGTCAGCTGCGCGGCTGCGCCGGTGCGCCCGGCCCTTGCGGACGGCATTTCGACGGATCCGCCTTGCACTGCGCCTGGCGCTCTTCCGCCCTCGCCTTCATTTCCTTGCAACGCTCAGGGTTCTCGGCACACATCTTTTCGCGATGCGCCTGGCGCTCCTGCCGGCATTTCGCCGGATCAGCCTGACACTGCGCGCGACGTTCTTCCATCCGGCCTTTCATCTCTTTGCAACGCTCCGGATTCTGCTCGCACATCTTCTCGCGCTGCGCCTTGCGTTCCTGCTGACACTTTGCCGGGTCCGCCTTGCACTGCTCTCGGCGCTCTTCCATCTTCGCCTTCATTTCCTTGCAGCGCTCGGGATTTTCCGCGCACATCTTTTCGCGCTGCGCCTTGCGTTCCTGCTGGCATTTCGCGGGATCACCTTTGCAGGCTTCGTGGCGGGGACCTTGCGGGGCATCGCCGGTTTTGGCGCTGTCAGCCGCAAACACCGGCATCGCCACCATTGCCGCCACCAACATCATCAGTTTCATTTTCATCATCAATTCCTTTTGAATATTTTTCAGCGTTCACGGCGCGGTTGATAGATTTCCCGCCGTGCCTTGTCGAGATCCCGGTGCAGATCGCGGCGCTCGTCGTCCGACAGGCGCTGATGCTGTTGCTGCCGCTCGAAACGTTCGGGCTGGCCTGCATCGCGCTGTCGCTGCGGTCCGCGGTCACCGCGGTCCGGCCGGCCCTGGCCCTGGAGCGACGGCAGCTCGCGCCAGAAACCGGCCTCCGCCGGCACTGACTGCAGCACTGCACATCCCAGAACGATTGCCTGCCAGATTTTCATGCACCAAGCTCCCAGTAATTACAGCCTGCCGTCCCTAAACCGGCGTCATGGCGTCGATTGTAACTGTGACGGCCCGCGGGCGGCATCTTCGTCGCCGGTCCATCATTCCATCGCTGCCAGTCTTCCTGATCATCGTGACCTCCAGGCTGTCGGGTTATGCCGGGAACCGGATCCGGTCCGCGGCCGCGCCCCATCGGAGCGTTGAGACCATCATCTTCCCCAGCTGTAAGCCAACTGTTTCCGCTGAAGGCCATTGTGTAAGCAATTGTTGCCGGATCGCGACAGACCTCATGGAACAGTGACCATGCTAAACCCGCAGCAAGCGCCGGCAGCCGGTCAATTTGTAAGACTTTGTTGCGGGGCCATGGCCGGACGCGGCCGAACTGGCTAGGATTGCGTCATGACCCAGACCAAAACCCGGATTCTTGTTGTTGACGACGATGTGCGGCTGCGCGACCTGCTCAACCGCTATCTCACCGAGCAGGGCTATGCGGTGCGCGTGGTTGCCGATGCGGTGGAAATGAATCGCTACCTGACCCGCGAACGCTACGATCTGATGATCCTCGATCTGATGCTGCCCGGCGAGGACGGCCTGTCGATCTGCCGCAGGCTGCGCGGCGGCGGTGAAACCCTGCCGATCATCATGCTCACCGCCAAGGGCGATGACGTCGACCGCATCGTCGGTCTCGAACTCGGCGCCGACGATTACCTGCCCAAGCCCTTCAATCCGCGCGAACTCGTTGCACGCATTCAGGCCGTGCTGCGCCGCCAGCCGCCCGCGGCCCCGCCGGGTGCTCCCGGCGCCGCGGCGCAGGTCATCGAGTTCGGCGGGTTCCGTCTCAATCTGGGAACACGCACGCTGTCGCGCAATGGTGAAGACCAGTCGCTGACCACCGGTGAATTCGCGCTGCTCAAGGTCCTGGTTGAGCATCCGCGCACACCGATGTCGCGCGACAAGCTGATGGAACTCGCGCGCGGCCGCGAATTCGGCGCTTTCGACCGCTCGATTGACGTGCAGATCTCGCGCCTGCGCAAAATCATCGAGCCCGATCCGGCCAAACCCGCCTTCATCCAGACCGTCTGGGGTTTCGGCTACGTGTTCATTCCCGACGGCAAGGCGCAATGACGCTGTGGCCGCGCACGCTGCTCTGGCGCAGCGTGCTGCTGATTGCCGCACTGCTGGTCGTCGCCCATCTGGCCTGGCTGCAGATTTTCCGCGCCTCTGAAATCGAA
>CBHTVL010000479.1:0-2252 GCA_966096475.1 uncultured Burkholderiales bacterium | reverse complement strand
CGCCTGATAGATCGGCACGGTGCCGATCGGCACCGGCGAATTGCGGATGATCCACTCGCGGGTTTCATGAATATGTTTACCGGTGGACAGATCCATCACCGTGTCGCCGCCCCAGCGGATCGACCAGGTCATTTTTTCGACTTCTTCCTGGATGCCGGAAGACAGCGCCGAATTGCCGATGTTGGCGTTGATTTTGACCAGGAAGTTGCGGCCGATGATCATCGGCTCGATTTCCGGATGGTTGATGTTCACCGGAATGATCGCGCGACCGCGGGCCACTTCATCACGCACGAATTCCGGCGTGATGATTTTCGGAATGGCCGCGCCGAAATGCTGGCCGGGATGCTGTTTGGTCAGCAATTCCGAGAGGCCCTCGCGCCGCTGGTTTTCGCGGATCGCAATGTATTCCATCTCCGGCGTGACAATGCCTTTGCGGGCGTAATGCATCTGCGTCACGTTCATGCCGGGCTTGGCGATACGCGGCTTGCGGGCGAGATTGAAGCGCAGGCTGGCCAGCTCCGGATCCGCCAGACGCTCCTGTCCGTAACGCGAGCTCGGGCCGTCGAGTTCAACGGTGTCGCCGCGCTTCTCGATCCATTGCTGGCGCAAGGGGGCGAGACCGGAACGGATATCGATTTTTGCTGCGGGGTCGGTGTACGGGCCCGAGGTGTCATACACAAAAATCGGCGGGTTCTTTTCAGCACCCATCGAGGCCGGCGTATCCGATTGCGTGATCTCGCGCATCGGCACCCGGATGTCGGCAGTCGACCCCGGAATATAGACTTTCCTTGAATTGGGCAGCGGTTTCACCGCGCCAGCGTCAACCTGGGCGGCGGTATTCAGGAACTTCGGGTTTGCATTCATGTCTCTCACTCCAGGAAGGGGAAACGTCGGAGGGAGCAGAGTTGGAGGATCCGGATGAAGAGATCTTCCACGCTTCCCTACGACGGCATTATCCGTATCAGGTTATGAGGGTTTGTCTCACCCTGCGGCACCCGCCGCAAGGACCCCTACGTGTGATGTTTAAGCTAATGGAATTATGGGATAATTGCAAGCTGGAAGCACTCAACACGCCGCGCCAATTCCTCTTTTTTGACAAGCACTTAACCACTCATGAACGCAACCACACCGGTCTCTGCTTCGTCTTCGGATCTGGAACGTAATCGTTTCTTCATGGTTGAGCAGCAGATCCGCACCTGGGAGGTGCTCGATCCGGTCATTCTCGACCTGCTGATGCGCGTGCATCGTGAAGACTTCGTGCCCGCCGCACACCGCGCGCTGGCCTTTGCCGACAGGGACCTCCCGCTGGGTCACGGCGAAGTGATGCGGTCGCAAAAAACGGACGCGCGCATGCTGCAATCGCTGATGATCAAAAACACCGACTCGGTGCTGGAAATCGGCACCGGTAGCGGTTTCATGACCGCCCTGCTGGCCAGTCTTGCGCGTCAGGTTGTCAGCGTCGACATCGTTGCCGAATTTTCCCGCGCGGCAGCCGCCCGGCTTTCCGAGGCAGGCATCAGGAATGTGACTCTCGAAACCGGTGATGCCGCACGCGGCTGGGACAAACACGGCCCCTACGACGTCATTGTGCTGACCGGCTCAGTTCCGGTTTTGCCCGAAAGTTTCCAGCACAGCCTGAATCCCGGTGGACGGCTCATTGCCGTGGTCGGTGAAGCCCCGGTGATGCAGGCCCAGCTGGTAACCCGCACATCCGGCACCGCCTGCAGCGCCGTGACCCTGTTTGAAACCTGCATCCCGTCGCTGAAAAACGCGCTGCAGCCGCAGCGTTTCAAGTTCTAAACCGGCATGACCCGCGCAAGCCGCGCATCCCTGGCCTTTGCTGTTGCCCTGCTGTGCTCCGGCGCGCAGGCTGTCGCCGCTGATCTGCTGGAAATCTATCGTCTGGCCCTGGCCTCCGATCCGGTTTACAGCTCTGCGCGCGCCGGTTGGACGGCATCGCAGGAAAAACTGCCGCAAGGGCTGGCCGGTCTGCTGCCGCAGGCTTCCGTCTCGGCCTCCACGCAATACAACGACCGCGATCTGCGCTTCCGCAATCCGACAATTGCCGGCAGCCAGGCGCAATACAACTCGAACTCGGCCTCGCTGTCGGTTTCTCAGCCGCTGTACCGCAAACAGAATCTGGTGGCTTACGACCAGGGCAAGACCCAGGTTGCACTCGCCGATGTGCAATTCGCTTCGGCCGGCCAGGACCTGATCCTGCGCGTCGCCCAGGCTTACTTTGATGTGCTGCT
>CBHTVL010000478.1:0-2253 GCA_966096475.1 uncultured Burkholderiales bacterium | reverse complement strand
AGCCCTTCGCGATTCCACCGGAAGACGAACTCAAGGCTGCGCCGGAACAGTTCGTACTGGATGGTCATTTCCTTGGCCGCGCCTTCCGGTCCGTTGAACACCGGCAGCGCACCGTCAAAAGCCGCTTCGAAGACTTCGCCGTGCACATTGACCAGCGCCGACTTGCCCCAGCGCGCCAGCGGCACGTGTTCGGTGAGCACCACTTCCAGCGCGCCCGGCCACTGCCGGCGCACATCGGCGCGGCGCACCCACGGCAGCTTCTCGAAGGCCGTGCGCGTCGAAGCCAGCTGCAGCGTAAAAAAGTTGCCGCGCACTTCGCGGCGCACGATGCTTTCCACCTGCTCAGGCGTGACATGGGTCATCGGCGACACCACGCGCACCACGGTGATCGGGAATACCGGCAGCCGCACGATCCACGCCGCGCCGCCGTAGAGCAGGCCGAGCAGCGCCAGCACGACCAGCAGGTCGGACAAACGGTTGAGCACGGCGGGCTTATCCCACATGGGCCAGCTCCAGGATGCGCAGCACCAGATCCCTGAACGACAAACCGGCCTGGCGCGCCGCCATCGGCACCAGACTGTGGCCGGTCATGCCGGGCGAAGTGTTCATTTCCAGAAACTGCACGCTGCCGTCAGCGCGGCGGATCAGGTCGGCGCGGCCCCAGCCGGCACAGCCCAGCGCCTGCGCGCTTTTCATCACCATCGCGCGGATGCGCAGCTCTTCGGCTTCGGGCAATCCGCAGGGGCAGTGGTATTTCGTCTCGTCGCTGAAGTATTTGTTCTGATAGTCGTAATTGCCCTGCGGCGCCTCGATGCGGATCAGCGGCAGCGCCTGGTCACCGAGGAAACCCGCGGTCAACTCTTCACCGGCGATAAATTCTTCCGCCATCACAAACGGGTCGTGCTTCGACGCCAGCGCATAAGCGTCCGGCAGTTGCGCAGCCGCGGTGACCTTGGTCAGACCGATGGTCGAGCCGTCACGCGCCGGCTTGATGATCAGCGGCAGCCCGAGGCGTTTTGCCACGCCCGCCCAGTCGCTGCCCGCATCCACCACTTCGAATCGCGGCGTCGGGATGCCGGCCGTGGCCCACACCATTTTCGTGCGCACCTTGTCCATCGCCAGCGCGGAAGCCATCACGCCGCTGCCGGTGTACGGGATACCCATCAGTTCCAGTGCGCCCTGCACCGTGCCGTCTTCGCCGTAGCGGCCGTGCAAGGCAATGAACACGCGATTGAAGCCGTCGCGCTTGAGCTCGAAAATTTCGCGTTCGGCCGGATCGAAGGCGTGCGCATCCAGACCGGCTTCCTGCAGTGCTTTCAGCACGTTGCTGCCGCTCATCAGCGACACTTCGCGCTCCGCGCTGCGGCCGCCGAACAGCACTGCGATTTTGTCGAAGCCGCTCATGCGCGCTCCCCGACCACGCGGACTTCGCGCTCCAGATGCACGCCGAACTGCTGCTGCACGGTGTTCTGTGCCAGCTCGATCAGCGCCTCGATATCGGCGGCACTTGCAGCGCCGTCGTTGACGATGAAATTGGAATGTTTCGCCGAAATCGACGCGCCACCGATACGTCGGCCCTTCAGACCGCAGGCCTCGATCAGCCGCGCCGCATGGTCGCCCGGCGGGTTGCGGAACACCGATCCCGCATTGGGCATGCCCAGCGGCTGCGCGGCAATGCGTTGTGCCAGCAGTTTTTTGATGGTGGCGCGCGACAGTTCTCCATCGCCATGAGGCATCCTGAAAGTCGCCGCCACAAACCACTCCTGGCCGCTTCCGTAGGCGATGTCGCCGTTGATGCTGGACAGTTGATGGGAACGCGGCGCCACGCTGCGGTAACCGATGGTGTAGTGCTGCGGCGTGCGGACATGCAGGTTTCCGGCACGGTCGATGGTCTCGACCTGTGCCACCAGGTTCCAGGTTTCCCCGCCGTAACAACCGGCATTCATCGCCAGCGCGCCGCCGATGGTGCCGGGAATACCGGCGAGAAATTCGGCGCCCGCGAGATTGTTGATTGCCGCGGTTCGCGCCACTTTCGGGCAGGCCACACCGGCCTGCGCGCGGATTTCGCCGCCGGTTTTGTCGCTGCGCAGGACCTGCAGTCCGCGCAGAGCCCAATGCGTGAAAATCACGGTGCCGTCGAGCCCGCCGTCGCGCACCAGCAGATTGCTGCCGAGACCGACGACATGCACCTGTTCACCGTCCGGCAATCCGCGCAGGAACAGCGCCATGTCATCCAGATCCGCCGGTGTATAC
>CBHTVL010000477.1:0-2258 GCA_966096475.1 uncultured Burkholderiales bacterium | reverse complement strand
TGGCGTGCAGTAAAAAAGATTTCTGCGGTGAACGCAGGACCGACGATATCGGCAAGACGCTTGATGCCGACAAAACGATAACCCAGCCCCAATTTGCCGGCGGGCACACCGAACTTGGCATCATCGGAAACAATGCGCATGTCGCAGTTCACGGCAATCGCCGTGCCGCCGCCGATGCAATAACCGCGCACCATCGCAATGGTCGGTTTCGGGCACTCCTGTAGCGCCTTGCCGGCATCGTCAGCGGCCTTGTTGTAGGCCAGCACGGCATCTTCGCTGCTGCGCTTTTCCTTGAATTGCGAAATGTCGGCGCCGGCGACAAACGCTTTTTCGCCCGCACCTTTCAGCACGATGACGCCCACTTCGGGGTCAGCGGCGAAATTGGCCAGCACGACAGGCAGCGCCTGCCACATTTCAAACGAGACCGCATTATGGCGAGCCGGGTTATTAAAAGTGATCCAGCCGATACCGTCTTTTTTCTCGGCAAGCAGTCGGTCAGTCATGGTCTGCGGTGCGTTCATCGTCGTCCCCGTAAGTTCACAATGTGTTAAATGCAAAACCCCATTATTTTAACCGATGCCACCGGCTGACGGGCGCAGGATCAGCCGCATTGGGCTCACTCGGAAGGCATGCCGTTGCGCAGCAGATCTCGCGCAATGAACCAGCGATGCACTTCACTCGGTCCCTCGAAAATACGGAACACGCGACAGGCCCTGGCGATGTATTCCAGCGGCAGGTCTTTGGACACGCCCATGCCGCCCAGCAGCTGAATCGCACGGTCCGATACGCGGGCAATCATTTCACTGCCCTGCAGTTTGACCATGGCCGCCTCACGCCGCCAGTCGCTGCCGCCCTTGTCCATCTTCCAGGCCAGACGCCAGGTAATCCAGCGCACCATTTCCATTTCCTGCCAGCTGTCGGCCAGCCACCATTGCACCTGCTGCCGTTCCGCCAGCAATGCGCCGAAGGTTTTGCGTTCATTCGCCTGCTTCAGCATCAGATCCATGCAGCGGCGCGCATAACCCAGTGAGCGGCAGGCAATTTCCATGCGGCGCACGCCAAGGCGGTTCTGCATCGGCGCAAAACCTTTGCCGACCTCGCCCAGCACCTGATCGTCGCCCAGCTCGATGTTGTCGAAAAACACCGCATAGGGCGCGTGTTCGCCCATGGTGTTGAACACCGACGGAATCGAAAGACCCTTGGTCCCCTTGTCGACAAGGAATGCGGTAATGCCGCCGCGCGAACCTTTTTCAGG
Organism: uncultured Burkholderiales bacterium; assembly: GCA_966096475.1. GTDB lineage: Bacteria > Pseudomonadota > Gammaproteobacteria > Burkholderiales > SG8-41. Next base: position 1,003 of record CBHTVL010000477.1, on the reverse strand, counting down.
ATCGGTCACTGCCATGACAATAATGAAATCCGCCTTGCGCGCGCCGCTGATCCAGATTTTCTGGCCGTTGAGTATCCATTTGCCGTTTTTGTATTCGGCACGGGTTTTCATGCCGGCGGGATCGGAACCGGCGCCGGGTTCGGAAATCGCAATCGCGCTTTTTTTGTCACCGTTGGCATACGGCAACAGGTATTTCTGAACCTGATCGCCTTTGCAGGTTTCGCGCAGCATCCACAGATTCGGGCTGTCAGGCGGCAGCACAAACGGCACGATGCTGGTTTTCAGCTCTTCGATGACCACCGCCTTGGCCAGCATGCCCATGTTCTGGCCACCGTATTCCTCCGGTACGTCAATGCCGTAAAGGCCGATCTCGCGCGCCTTGTCGGCCAGATGTTTCTCGACATCCGGATCAATCAGCGGCGCATCGGTCAGGCCGCGCTCGGCTTCGCGTTTGATGACGTCGCGCTCCAGCGGCAGCAATTCCTCGCGCACAAAGCGGGCAACGGTTTCGCGCAGCATGCGCAGCTCTTCCGGCAATTCAAAATCCATGTTCATTTCCTTTACGATTAATCAAACACCATCAGCCAGTCCACGGCAGTGACGCCCTGCGGTCCGGCCAGCACCGGATTCAGGTCAAGTTCCGCAAGCCGGGGACCTGCCGCGGCCCCGAACCGCGATACCGCGCTGATCATCCCCGCCAACGCAGCCTTGTCTACCGGCGGTTTCCCGCGAACACCGTCAAGCACCACCCTGCTCTTCAGTTCATCCAGCATGCGCAGGGCCTCGCTCTCCGTTACCGGTGCCGCACGAAATACCACATCTTTAAAAACCTCAATCAGCACACCGCCCAGCCCCACCATCACCACCGGACCAAAAACAGGATCACGTTTCAGCCCAATGACCAGTTCAACTTCTCCGGCAGCCATCGCCTGCACCAGTACGCCATTGATCCGGGCATCGGGTTTGTACTGACGGGCATTAGCGGTCAGTTGTGCGAAAGCTG
>CBHTVL010000476.1:0-2262 GCA_966096475.1 uncultured Burkholderiales bacterium | reverse complement strand
CTGCTGCAGCAGGAAGTGCGACGCGCCGCGTTTGATCAGCCGCGGCACGATGATGCCGAGCGCGATGACGGCAAGACCACTCCACACCCAGCCCACCAGCGCCAGCGCCACGCCGCTGCCCAGCACCGGCATCATGAACAAGGGCAGCAGCAGCCGCGCACTGAGAAATTTCGCGGCAGCCTTGGGATCAAAATTGACGGTGACTTCGCCCTGCGCATAGGCGGCAACAAACTCGGCATGAGGCAGCGTTACAGGCGTGTTGGCGACAGTTTCCAAGGTGTTATCGTAAATATCTGTTTTTATTGAATAAATTTTCAGTATTCGACCGGAACCGGATCGAGGCTGCGCCACAGATACCAAGTGGCGACCGAACGCCAGGGAGACCATAAACGGCCCAGCGTGGTGATGCGGCGATCGGACAGTTTGCGGCCCTTGTTGTAATGCAGTTCCATCGCACGCTGCAATCCGATGTCGGCCAGTGGAAACACATCGGGCCTGGTCAGGTAAAAAATCAGGAACATTTCTGCGGTCCAGCGGCCGATGCCTTTGACTTCGGTCAGTTCGTCGATCAGCGCTTCGTCATCCATGTCGTGCCAGCGACTGACGTCGATCGCACCTTCGGCAAAACGCGCTGACAGGTCTCTCAGGTAATTCACTTTCTGTCCCGAGAGTCCGCAGGCGCGCAGTTGTTCGACCGACAGACGCAGCACGCGTTTGGCTTGCATGTCGCCGACCGCGGCAGCGAAACGGTCCCAGACGCTTTGCGCGGCTTTTACTGAAATCTGCTGGCCGACAATCGAACGTGCCAGCGTCTGGAAGGCGTCGCCGCGGCTGCTCAGTGTCAGGCCCTTGTAACGCACGATCAGCGTACCCATCACCGGGTCGGCGGCAGCGAGTTCACGCGTTGCGCGTTTCCAGTAGGCCGGTGTTTTCTGGGGCGTCATTTTTTGCGGCGTTTTTCCGCACGGCGCTGCCAGGCCAGCCGCACGTAGATTTTCCAGGCATTGTCCACCAGCAGGTAACCCAGCACCGCCAATGTGACCGCCAGCAACGGCAGGCCGACCGCCAGCGGTTTGCCCATGGCGATCATCCAGTCGAACAGCGCAGGCAGCCATTGATTCCAGGACAGGCCTTCAGTGCTGAATGCGGCGGGTGCTTGATGTGGCGCGTCGTGCATGGTGACCAGTGCGCCGTAACGATAGGCGAGGTAATACAGCGGGACGATGGTCAGCGGGTTGGTGTACAGCGTCATCAGCGCGGCGACGGGCAGATTGACGCGGAAAATGATCGACAGGATGACGCCGGTGAGGATCTGCAGCGGGCCGGGAATCAGCCCGGCAAACAATCCCACCGCGACGCCGCCGGCCACCGAACGCCGGTGCAGATGCCACAGATTGTGATGCTGCAGCCAGGGACCGAACCAGGCAACAAAACGGTTGCCGGTGATCGATGCGTGGGTGGGCAGGTATTTGCGGAAATGCTTGCGCGGCATTGCGGAATTCGGCGGGTAAGTCCCGGCATTGTAGCGGCTCCGGTCAGCGCCGGTTCCGCCGCAGCGTTATGGAACGATGGTCCTGCCCATTCTTTTGTTTGCCTTCGGTGTCTGGCTGCTGCAATTGCAGCCGGCCCTGCCGCCGCTGGTCTGGGCGGGGTGGCTGGTCGCCGGGCCGCTGCTGCTGATCGTGCTGCGGGGCGGTGGCGGGCTGCGCCGGATTTTGCGACAGGCCGTCATCCTGATCACGGCGCTGGCCTGCGGATTCGCCTGGGCGGCGTGGATGGCGCATCTGCGCATGGCTGACGCGCTGCCGGCCGATTGGGAAGGTCGTGACATCACGCTGGTTGGGGTTGTGGCGACCTTGCCGCAGCCCTATGAACGCAGTGTGCGTTTCGAATTCGATGTTGAACAACGGCTTACGCCGGATGCGCAGGTGCCGCAACGCATCGTTTTGTCGTGGTGGGGTGCCGGCGGACGCGACGGGGCGCCGGCGCAATTGCCGGAAGTGCATCCCGGCGAACGCTGGCAGTTCACGGTGCGCCTGAAGCGGCCGCATGGCCTGGTCAATCCGCATGGATTTGATTACGAAGCCTGGTTGCTGGAGCGCGGCGTGCGCGCCACCGGTTATGTGCGTCCCAAGGGCGGGCATCGCCGGCTGGAGGCGCAGTTGCAGTCACCGGCTTACGCGGTGGAGCGTGCGCGCGAACGGTTGCGCGACCGCATCCGGTCCGCGCTGGGCGAGGCGCCGGCCGCCGGTGTAATTGCAG
>CBHTVL010000475.1:0-2287 GCA_966096475.1 uncultured Burkholderiales bacterium | reverse complement strand
CCTCGGCCTGGTCTGGCCCAACCAGAAAAATTTCGGCACGCACATGAATGTGTCGGGCGCAGGCGTCGTCAAATACGCCAAAAACCGCGAGGCGGCAGTGAAGTATCTGGAATATCTCGCCAGCGACCAGGCCCAGAGTTATTTCGCCGAAGGCAACAATGAATGGCCGGTGGTGAAAGGCGCGCCGCTGAACAACAAGGCGCTCGCCTCGCTGGGCAGCTTCAAGATGGACACGCTGAATGTCAGCGCACTGGGCAAGAACCAGCCGCTGGCGCAGAAGATTTTCGACCGCGTCGGCTACAAGTAAGCGTTACCGGCAAACTTCAGTCGCGGTGCGCGCCTTCAGGCCGCAGGATCATCCGCGACAGGGCAATCAACGGCAGCAGTCCCACCACGACAATGGTGAGCGCTGCCGTTGACGCTTCCGCGAGCCGTTCATCGGATGCGAGGTTGTAGGCCTGCACCGCCAGCGTGTCGAAATTGAAGGGCCGCATGACGAAGGTGGCCGGCAGTTCCTTCATCACATCCACAAACACCAGCAGCCCTGCCGACAACGCACTGCGCCAGAGCAGCGGCGCATGCACATGTTTCAGCGTTGCAGCCGGGCCGTAACCGAGGGAACGCGCAGCATCATCCATCGACGGCGTGATCTTCGACAGCCCTGCATCCACCGCCTGCAGCGAAACCGCAAAAAAACGCACCAGATAGGCGTAAACCAGCGCAGCAATGCCGCCGGTGAGTATCAATCCCGGTGAATGCCCGGTCGCTGCCTCAATCCAGGCTGCGAGCACATGATCCAGACGCGTCACCGGGATCAGCACCCCCACCGCGATCACGGCACCGGGCACCGCATAACCCAGCCCGGCGATACGGTTAGACCAGCGCACCAGCGGCGTTTTGGCAGTACGGCCGGCGTAACCGACCACCAGCGCCAGCAGTACCGCCAGCGCGGCCGTCACTGCCGCCAGCGTCACGGTATTGCGGGTCAGCGTGATGTAACGCGCGCCGAACTGGGCGTCGCCCGAAGTCAGCGCCATGTACAGCATGATTCCGGCCGGCAGCAGAAAACCGAATACCAGCGGCATCACGCAGAACATCACCGCCACCGCAGCGCGCCAGCCGCGCAAACGGTAAACGTTGCGCAGCCGCTTGCGATGCGAGGTGTTATGGAAACTGGCGCCGCGCCGGCTCATTTTTTCAATCAGCAGCACCAGGAACACAAAACTCAGCAGGATCGCTGACAGCTGTGCTGCGGCCATATGATCGCCGAGCGAAAACCACGCGCGGAAAATGCCGGTGGTAAAGGTCTGCACGCCGAAATAGGCAACGGTGCCGTAATCTGCCAGCGTTTCCATCAGGGCCAGCGCCGTGCCGGCAACAATACCCGGACGCGCCAGCGGCAAGGCCACCCTGCGGAAGGTGCCCCAGGGTCCGAAACCGGAAACGCGTGCCACTTCAAGCATGCTGTCGGACTGCTCGAGAAAGGCCGCACGCGCGAGCAGATAAACATAGGGATAAAGCACCAGCGACAGCATGATGATCGCGCCGCCCAGCGAGCGCACATCGGGGAACCAGTATTCCCTCGGGCCCCAGCCGGTCAATTCGCGCAGCAGGCTTTGCACCGGACCCGCGAACTGCAGCAGATCGGTATAGGCATAGGCCATCACATAGGCCGGCACCGCCATCGGCAGCAGCAGAGCCCACTCGAACCAGCGATGTCCGGGGAAGCGGCACATCGTGGTGATCCATGCCGTGGTGACGCCGCCGATGATTACGCCGAAGGCAACACCAAGCATCAGCAGCAATGAATTGCTGATGTAGTCCGGCAATACGGTTGACGCCAGGTGATGCCAGGTATCTGTCGCCGGCGCCGTCAGATTGAACAACACGACCAGTACCGGCAGCGCGAGCAGCGCCGCCAACCCCACTGCAAAAAGGGTCAGCAGTCGCGGACGTTGCCGGCGTGTCACCGGCGAATGCTCATGCAGCGTGGGCGGTAGTGTTGCGGTAGTCACTTGATGTCGGCATCAGCGATGCCGCAGTGGACGTAAGTTACGGAAAATCCAAGAGAAATCATTCTAACAAGAATCATTATCAGCAGCAAAACGGTATAATTTCCGGATGCCTGCCCGCCTTGATTTTAACGACGTCACGCACGCCTATGAAAATACCCCCGTCCTGCAAGGGGTGAGCTTTCATGTCGAGCCTGGCGCGATCGCCTGCCTGCTCGGCGCCAGCGGCTGCGGTAAAACTACGGTCCTGCGCTGCATTGCCGGCTTTGAACCGG
>CBHTVL010000474.1:0-2289 GCA_966096475.1 uncultured Burkholderiales bacterium | reverse complement strand
CACGAAAATGTCCGAACACAAAACCGCTGATCGCGCTTTGCCGCTGATCCGGGGTGTCGATCGAAAGCCCTTTGCGGTAAACCGGCGCATACATCGCCAGACCGGGCTGGGCAATTTCACCGATCTCCTGCGCCAGCCTGATCTTCCCCGTCAGGGCCGGGTTGCCGGTTTTCATGGCCCGTTCCAGAGCCGCCCGTCGAACCGGATCGGCATAACCGTCAAAACCGAAAACCCGCAGATTGCGGCCTGAAAACGGCTCGATGTACTTCACCAGCACATAGTGGCTACGCTCGCCTGGCGGGTTTACGACATACCCCGAATTGCCTTCAACCCGGATCCGCTCAAGAAATGTCGGAAGATCCTCATTGCGCAAATACGCGGAATAACCGATGCCCTGAATCCCCGGATAGTTCAAGTCGAGCTTGAGATTCTCGTAGTAGGCGCGCCACTCTTCGCGGCCGACCGTGCCGGATGCCGCAAACAATCCCGCCGCCCCGCGAAGCACCTGTTCGTAATCCTGGGCCCGCCCTGCAATCGAATCCCGGATCTGTGCGGCGCGCACATCGAAACGGTTGCGTGCGGAATTTTCGGCTTTCTCAACTTCAGTATTCCAGGCATTTAAGACCAGAAGACCGGGCAGCATGATCGCCATCAGAATGGCGATGCCGTTGTAAAGCGGCTCGCGCAGCATGCTCAGCTTGAATCCGCCTGCGTTCATCCTCAGACTCCTTTACCGGGACCGGTCTGCCAACTGGCGCTGCGGGTCATCTCGCCCCAGCGCGCCTTCGAACGGAACATCCACAGCAGCAAGCCCCAAAGCCGCCATGCCGAGTTGAGCTGGCGGTAACCGAAATTTTCCAGCGCCACCACCAGCAGAAACACGGAAATCTGGTGGGGCTTCGTATAGATGTTAAATGAGATCTCTTCCAGCAACAGCGAACTCACCGACAACACCAGACCGAAACCGAAAGCGACCAGCATGAAGGTGACAAAAGCTTCCAGGGAAACCAGACCGGTCAAAAAGGCGAGAATCATGAAGCCATAACCCGCGACCTCAATCAAAGGCCCCAGCCATTCAAATACCGCCATGAACGGAAAGGCCAGCCAGCCGGCAGCCCCGCCGCGGCGATGAAACAACAGTCCGATATTCAGGGTCAGGCTTTCGGCCAATCCGCGCTGCCAGCGCACGCGCTGGTTCTTCAGAACCCGCAGCGTTTCCGGCGCTTCGGTCCAGCAAACCGGATCCGGTACAAAAACAATACGGTAGGGAGTGCTGCCGGTCCGGTGCAGGCGGTGTAGCCTGACGATGAGTTCCATGTCCTCACCCACGGTATCCGTGCGATAGCCGCCAGCCTTGACCACCACATCCTTGCGAAAAACCCCGAAGGCCCCGGAAATGATCAGCACCGCATTGAGCGGCGACCATCCCAGACGTCCGAACAGGAAAGCCCGCAGATACTCAACGATCTGCAACAGCGCCAGCGGATTGCGCGGCAAGCCGACACTGGTCAGGAATCCGCTGTCCACCGTGCAACCGTTGGCAATACGCACGGTGCCGCCGGAAGCAATGGTCCGCGGATCCTCCAGAAAAGGCTCGACCACCCGGCGCAGACTGACCCTCTCGAGCACCGAATCCGCATCCACGCCGCAGAACAGCGGGTAACGAGAAGCATTGATGCCGGCGTTCAGCGCATCCGCCTTGCCGCCGTTCTCCTTGTCGATCACGCGCAGCGTCGGATGCATCTTCGAACGGTAAATGGCGCGCACCGGCTTCACCGCAAGCCGCTGCCAGTAAGCCTCGGGGAAAGGCTCGAGGCCGAATTCGCGGCGCAATGCATCCATCGTGCCGTCCTTCGAACCGTCGTTGATGACGATCACTTCATACTCGGGATAATCCAGCTGCAGCATCGAGCGCACCGAGCTGGCAATCGTTGCCTCCTCGTTATAGGCCGGCACCAGTACCGACACCGGAAGCTCAAAACCGGAAATGCCGCGAGGCATGTCATCCAGACTGTGCGCCTCGACATAACGCTTGAGACTGCCCAGCGACAGCAGATTCAGCATCAGATAACCGGTGTTGATACCGATGAAATACAGCATGAAAAACCACTGCGCGCCCTCCACCCAGTCATTGACGGTCATGACGCGCGGGCCTCGGCAATCGCCTGCCCGAGAATGTCCGCCGCAAAGCGGTCTTCCAGCGTGCCACGCACTTTCTCCAGGTCTTCAAGCCGGGCGCCCGGCAACGCCAGCAGCGCGCGTGCCGCACGATAACGGACCCACCAGTGA
>CBHTVL010000473.1:0-2301 GCA_966096475.1 uncultured Burkholderiales bacterium | reverse complement strand
GTTAAACTTGGCTTGTTGATTCTCGGTATCTACAGGGATGTAAAGGAGTTCTTGATGTCGACCGAAGAGCTGCTCAAGCAAGCGAAAGCGCTGGCTCCGGCGCAGAAGCTGGAACTGGTCGAAGCACTTCTGAACGATCTGGACTGCAAGGATGATGGTGTCGATGCGGCTTGGGCCGTCGAGGCGGCTGACCGGCTTGCGGCTTACCGCAAGGGAGAGATTCAGGCGATCCCGCTGGCTCAGGTATTGGCCAAGTATCGCTTGTGAGTTAGTCTGCTCGCGCCTGCACAGCGCGAACTTGATGAGGCAATTTCGTGGTACGAAGCCCAGGTGCCGGGGCTGGGTGACGCGTTTTTGTTGGAAACGTTGCGCGTTATTGATCTGATTGTTCGTTATCCCGATGCATGGCATCCCCTTGGCGCCGAAGTTCGCCGGTGTCGTTTGAGCCGTTTCCCGTATGGCGTTATTTATGTATCCGGGCCTGAGGGGATTGTCGTGCTTGCAGTCATGCATCTGCATCGAAAACCTGAATACTGGCGTGATCGGATAAATTCCTGATCCGGGCACATCTGTCGTTCCGGGGCGACAGATTGCATTCATTTTGTATCCCGCGGGAACTCACGCCAATTGGTTCGACTCAGACAGGAATGACTTTCGTCATGCATTCCTGAAAACTCTGTGAAGGAGTCGATCCGTGCGATTACCGAGACTGAATGCGAAAACCTTTCCCGTATTGATAATTATTTTTTTGGGCGCCTGTGCGCAAACCCCGATGCAAACGTCATCAACGGCAATGCGTCCGCCGCCCGCGGATATTCCGCGCATCGAACCTGACGGACAGGTGGAGCCGGAAGGCCTGCCTGAAGAGGCGGATCGCATGGCCGATGTGCCGGGTGATCAGCGTTTGCCGTCACTGACCGGCAAGGTCGAGCAGATCGACTGCAAGGTTGGTGTCGAGGATGTGCAGGCACGCATGGCGCTGGAGGCGCGCGGCGGGCAGGTTTCCAGCTTCGCGTTTTACAGCAAGCGCAAGCCGCGCACCTGTTCGATGGATGTCAACCGCGATACGCCGTATGTGAAATGGCGTCAGGCCGCCGACGGTTCCACGCGCGTGCAGACACTGCACGGCCCGATCCTGATCCGCACGCTGCGTGACGGTTTCGAATTCGAATTCCAGAACGTCGCCCGCCAGAAGATCTGCGGCATGGAAGGTGCGCTCAACGGCACGATGACCATCAAGCGCAAGGGCGGCAAGACCGAGTGTTCGGTGACGGGGCTGCTCGATCGTCGCGGTTCGGCGCAGCGGACGGCCGAGTTGCGTTAGCCCCGGCGGGCTCACGGGAGGGGTGGTGTTCGCGGTATGATGCGCGTCCTTTTGCATCAGGCCGCCCATGGATTTCGACGTCATTGTGCTGGGTGCCGGCGCTGCCGGCATGATGTGTGCGGCCGTGGCCGGTGCGCGCGGGCGGCGCGTGCTGCTGGTCGATCACGCGGTCACCCTCGCTGAAAAAATCCGCATCTCCGGCGGCGGGCGCTGCAACTTCACCAACCGTGAAGTCGGCCCGGCGAATTTCCTGTCACGCAATCCGCATTTCTGCCGCTCGGCGCTGGCGCGTTATACGCCGCGCGACTTCATCGCGCTGGTCGAGCGCCACGGCATCACCTATCACGAGCGCAATCTCGGCCAGCTGTTCTGTGATGACAGCGCGATGCAGATCATCGCCATGCTCAAGGCTGAATGTGATGCGGTGAATGTGCAGTGGGCGATGCCGTTGAGTATTGAGCGCGTATCGCGCCTGCCGGATGATGTTCCGGGTTTTGAGGTGGCGACTTCCAAGGGCAGTTATCGCGCGCAGTCGCTGGTGGTTGCGACCGGCGGGCTGTCGATCCCGAAAATCGGCGCGACACCGTTCGGTTTGCGCCTTGCCGAGCAGTTCGGTATTGCCGTAGTGCCGCCGAAGCCGGCACTGGTGCCGCTGGCTGCGCCACCGGAATGGCTGGAGCGCTTCGGTGTGTTGTCCGGTTCATCGTTTGATGCGGTGACCACGTGCGCGGAAGTCCCGCGCGGCGCGGTGAATCCGCGTTTCCGCGAAGCGGCGCTGATCACCCATCGCGGGCTGTCGGGGCCGTCGATCCTGCAGGTGTCGTCGTACTGGCAGGCGAATGGGGCACGCGGCGCAGTGGCGCTGGATCTGTTGCCGGATATCGATGCCGGGGCCTGGCTCAATGAGCATCGCCGCGACCAGCAGGGCCTGGGTCATTTGCTGTCCGAACATCTGCCGCGGCGTTTTGCGGTGAGTT
>CBHTVL010000472.1:0-2308 GCA_966096475.1 uncultured Burkholderiales bacterium | reverse complement strand
AACATTCCGGGTTGATTGATCTCCTCGGCGAATTCGAGGAAGGCAGGTGTGAAATAGGCCCAGTCGTGGCCTCCCGTTCTCAAACGCAGGCGCACGGCGCGGCCAGGGCGGCGGCAGGCGTCGGCCAGTTGATCGTTGCCGGCGGTCCCGGCACCCATTCGGTCTATGTGCCGTGTTTCGGCAATAGCCGCGCGGTGACGCGGCGCATCGCCGCTTAACCCGAGGCCGGGCTGTCGCTCCTGCACGACGGATTATTTATAAGTTATTGTTTTTATTAAATAATTTATAAATACTGCTTTTGTGATCATTCGCTTTTATCGCCTGCCAAGTAAGCCTGATGTAAGACATGCGAATTAACGTGTCACTGCGCAGTGACTGTTTCACTGCGACACGTTAATGACTGGAGCGGGACGCATGGGCAGAGGACGCATCAAGGCAGAGCCGGTTGATCCGACCAAATCAATCGCTGCACGCATCCGTACCGCAATGGCAGCCTGCGGCATGAAATCGGTGGCAGAGCTGGGTCGCCGCATCGGCCTGCCGCGCCAGACGGTGCATCGCTGGATCAACGGCGACACCAAGAACATGACCCATGAAAACCTCTACAAAGTCGCGGATGCCCTGCAGGTGCGGGCACGCTGGCTTGCCGTCGGTGATACGGCGCCGGCGCAAATTGATCTGGCGGATGGCGATGTCGTCGGTTTGATCAAGACTTATGAATCGATGTCGGCTACTGCACGTGAGCAGTGGCTGGCCATTGGCCGTACGCTGCTGTCCATGCATACGGTGGGCAAGGGTACCGTCGTCGATCCCTATCCCAATGCAGCGCCGCCGCCGCGTATCGATGGCGACGGTGCAACGACCGGCGGTTCCCCGTCGCGCTCAGCTTAATAAGCATCCGGCTCCCGTAATTCTCCAAGCCGGTGGCGCAGTACCGCCCCGGCTTGGTAATCTCCGGTATCACAACTAAAAAGCGGTCCGCGCGCGCAGCCTGCTGCGCGTCATGCGTGATCGATCCGGAGTGGAAAAAAACTGTTTCCGTTTGGCTTTTATGTTCTGGCTGCTGCTGGGGGCTTTGCCTTGGGCAATGGCCGCCGCACCGGCACCCCGCGCCGAACTGGAGCCGGAAATCCGTGCCTTCGTGCAGGAGATGGCGGAGCGGCACGGATTTGACCGTGCTGCGCTGGAAAAAAACTTCCGCGAAACCAGGCGCCTCGATTCGATCATCCGTGCGATGGATGCGCCGGCGACTGCGCTGCCCTGGCACGAATTCCGTCTGCGCCATATCACTGACGCACGGATCAAGGCCGGTCTGCAGTTCTGGGCGGAGAATCAGGCCTTGCTGGAAAAGGCTGCGGCCGAATTCCGGGTGCCACCGGAAATGGTGGTTGCGACCATCGGCGTTGAAACCATTTTCGGGCGCCGTACCGGCACCATCGGCGTGCTCGATGCACTGACGACACTGGCTTTTTACTACCCGCGGCGCGCGGAATTTTTCCGTGGCGAACTGGAGCAGTATCTGCTGTTGTCCCGCGAAAACGGCATCGGGGTTAGCGGCCTCAAGGGTTCATTCGCGGGCGCCATCGGCATTCCGCAGTTCATGCCCAGCAGCTATCGCAAATACGCCGTTGATTTTGACGGCGACGGCGTGCGCGATCTGCGCCGCGTTGCCGATGCAATCGGCAGTGTCGCCAATTATTACCGCCAGTTCGGCTGGCGCGAGGGCGAAGCGGTGATTGTGCCGGTCGATGTCGGCGACACCGTGCTGGATGCGCTGCTCACCGCCGGCATCGCGCCGCACACAACGGTCGCCGAATTCAGGAAACGCGGCATCGTTCCGCTGGAGCCCGCGCCGGACGACGCGCTGGCGACGCTGTTCATGGTGCAGTCCGAAGCGGGGCCGCGTTACTGGCTCGGGCTGAACAATTTCTACGTCATCACGCGCTACAACCGCAGCATCAATTACGCGATGGCGGTGCATGAGCTGGCGGTGTCCCTGCGCCGTCAGCGGCAGGCGTCGGGCGTTTTGCCCTGACGTTCTGAATCAGCCGCGGATCTGCGCCGCGGCGGGATCGCGCGGGTAGGCAACGAGATGGTCGAGTTCGAGGCGGATGCCGATTTTCTCGCCGATCGCGTGGTTGTGATGGCTGGGCACCAGTGAAAACACCTGGCCGCCCTGGGGCAATTGCAAAGTGTAGAGAAACTCCGCACCGCGGAAGGCCTTGTGCAGCACCGTTGCCTGCATCAGGCTGGCATCGTCATGCAGCACGTCATCCGGGCGCAGCAGCACGTCCACCGCGGTTCCTGC
>CBHTVL010000471.1:0-2309 GCA_966096475.1 uncultured Burkholderiales bacterium | reverse complement strand
CGAAGTTTAACATAGCCGTCACCGCCCCCGACGGGCTGAAAAGAGCAAGCGCATGAGCGACAAACCCGATGCCGATAAAGCCGACCCGGAACAGATCAAAGGTCCCGGCGGCATGAACATGCGCGAACTGCACGAGCTGGTGAAAAAAAGCCACGCGCGGGACCAGCTCAGCCGCGGTCCGAATGCGCTGAAGCAGCCGCAGAACCGCTGGCAGCGGCTGGTACGCTACGTCTGGGATAAAAAGCGCGGTTGAAATGTGGTTAAAACGCGATCAGTCGCGCTCGTAACCCGCCAGAAAGAGCTTGCCCCAGGCCACACCAAAACCGGTGCAGTCCGTCGCCACCGCACCCAATCCGCCCTTGCAGCCGTGCGCCGACAGATCCATGTGAATCCACGGCGTCTTGTCGGTGAAGCGCTGCAGCAGCCGCGCGGCAAGAATGTGGTCGGCCTCGCCGTCCAGCGTGCATTGCTTGACGTCGGCCACTTCACTGTCGAGCGCGCTGTCGTAATCCTCGTCCATCGGGAAAACGCATAACCGTTCACCGGAAGCCACACCCGCCTGCAGCGCAAACTCGGCCAACTCGTCGCCGGTCGCAAAAATACCGCTGTAACGACTGCCCAGCGCGACATGCATCGAACCGGTCAGCGTCGCAAAATCAACCATCACATCCGGCTTCGCGCGCGCCGCCAGAGTCAGCGTATCGGCCAGCACCATGCGGCCTTCGGCATCGGTGTGGACGACTTCAATCGTGGTGCCGTTGAGCGCAGTGACGATGTCGTTCTGCTTGTAGGCACGCGGGCTCAAGTGGTTCTGCGCAAGCGCCAGCCAGCAATCAATGTTGACCTTGAGCCTGGCCTCAGTCGCAGCAGTCAGAATGCCCAGCGCCACTGCGGAACCGTTCATGTCTTCATGCATGCCCTGCATGTAACGCGCCGGTTTCAGGTTATGCCCGCCGGTATCGAAGCAGATGCCTTTGCCCACCAACGCCACGGTTTTGGTCGCGCCGCGCGGCCGGTAACGCAGACGAACGATGGCCGCATCCGCTTCGTCGCTGCCCTGCGCCACTGCGCAGAACGCACCCGCACCCATGCGCTTGAGTTTTTTGAAATCGTACTCCTCGCGCGTCCAGCCCTGTGCTTTCGCCAGCACCGCCAGACGTTTGCGATAGGCGCCCGGCGTCAGTTCATTCGGCGCTGTCACCGTCAGTTCACGGCACAACACATTGCCTTCGGCGACTGCCCGCGCCTGCGCAAAACCGTCGGCCGGCCGGTAACCGAACAGCGCAATGGTTTTCAGCGGCTTCTGATCGGATTTTTTCTTGCGCTGGGGCAATTCGATACCGTTGACCCAGCTCACATAAACCGCACGCTCGGCCAGTTCGCGCCGGGTGGAGGCTGCGCCGGTCACCATGATGGTCAGGGTTTCGGGCTGCTCGGCGAGCAAGGTGCCGACGGCCTTGCGCAGCAGCGTGTGTTGTTCAAATGCTGTTTTTTGCGTATCGGGGGTTACCCATGACACCAGCGTGCCATCCGCGGTTTGCGCCGTGACGGCGCCCTTGGCCAGATCCGACATTTTCTTGCGCCGGCGCGCCAGCGTTTTCTCCAGGATTTCATGCAGCGGCAAGGTCGGCAACGCGATGCCGGCGGGCGCGATGATCAGCAGATGGCTGGCTTTTTTCAGCACCGCAGCAGCGGGCGATTCGGAACGGGCTTGCAGTCGGGCGAGCATCTCGGAAATCCATGGATTGAAGTGGGTGGATTATAGCGGCGACCGCCGCGCGGCCTGCTAAAATCGCCGCCACATTCAACCGTTCCAGGTAACCCCGCGCCCATGCGTCCATACCACGACCTTCTGCGCCACGTGCTCGAAACCGGCACCCGCAAGACCGACCGCACCGGCACCGGCACGATCTCGGTGTTCGGCGCACAGCTGCGCTTCGACCTCGCCGCAGGCTTTCCGCTGGTGACCACCAAAAAGGTGCACCTGAAGTCGATCATCCATGAACTGCTGTGGTTCCTGAAGGGCGACACCAACGTCAAATACCTGCAGGACAACGGCGTCAGCATCTGGAACGAGTGGGCCCGGGCCGATGGCGACCTCGGCCCGGTCTATGGTTACCAGTGGCGCTCCTGGCCCGCGGCCGACGGCCGCCATATCGACCAGATTTCACAGGTGCTGGAACAACTGCGCAAAAGTCCCGATTCACGCCGCATGATCGTCTCGGCATGGAATGTCGCCCAGCTCGACCAGATGGCGCTGATGCCCTGCCACGCGTTTTTCCAGTTTTATGTCGCCGACGGCAAACTGT
>CBHTVL010000470.1:0-2312 GCA_966096475.1 uncultured Burkholderiales bacterium | reverse complement strand
ACGCCCGCGGAATTCACGGCTTACGTCAAATCCGAAACCGAAAAATGGGGCAAGGTGGTGAAAGCCACCGGCGCCAAGGCCGAGTAAACTCGGCCTCACGAAGTTCTCAGACAGGAATACCGGACCATGAACCTGCTGGACCGTATCGGCATCGACGTCGGCCGCCGCCTGCCGCTGGAAGACGCCATCGCCTGGGCCGCGCAGCACGGCGTCAAACACATCGACACCCAGCTCGACAGGGCGGCGAATGCGATCACCTGTTTTGCCGATGCCCGCTGCGCCCGGGTCCGCACCCTGCTTGAAAAAAACGACGTGCACCTCGCGCTGCACACGCTGTCGGCCGTCAACGTCGCCGAATACTCACCCTATGTCGGCGAAGGTGTTGAAGCCTATCTGCGCAGCTATGTGGATATTTTCCCCAAACTCGGCGCGCAGTGGATTGTGGTCCATGCCGGGTACCACTTCACTTCCGACAAACAGATGCGCATGGTGGCCGGCAAGGAGCGTCTGAAACGCATCTGTGGCCACGCCGAAAAGAAAAAAGCGGTGATCCTGCTGGAGAACCTCAACAAGGAACCGGAAGACGCCGAAGTGCATTACCTCGCCCACACCGTCGAGGAATGGCAGTACTACTGGGACATCGCCTCAACCGCATTCAAACTGTCGTTCACCGCGAATCATGCCCATCTGGTACCCGAAGGCATCGAAGGTTTCGTCAAGGTGCTCGATTTTTCCCGCGTCGGCGAAGTCCGTCTTGCCGACTGTTTCCGCAACGGCCACGAAGTGCATCTGCCGCCGGGGGAAGGTGATCTCGACTTCGGCAGGATGTTCCGGCTGATCGAAGACAAGGGTTTCCGCGGCACCTATACCAATGCCTTCGGCACGCTCGACGACATGCTCGCCGCGCGCCACACGCTGGTCAAACAGGCCGCCGCCGCAGGGGTCGCGACATGAACGACAGCATTCTCAGCACACGCGACGGCGATATCGCCACCATCACGCTGAACCGGCCGGACAAACTCAACGCGCTCAACCGCGGCATGTGGGAAGGCCTCGGCGAAACCATCCGCCTGCTCTCCGCCAACGACAGCCTGCGCTGCATCGTGCTGCGCGGCGCCGGCGGCAAAGCCTTCGCCGCGGGTGCCGATATCGCTGAATTCGCCACCGAACGCGCCAATGCACGCCAGGCCAAACACTATGGCGATCTGATCCACACCACCATGCAGGCCGTCGCGCAATGCCGCCATCCGACCGTTGCGCTGATCGAAGGCGCCTGTGTCGGCGGCGGACTGGAAATCGCCGCGATGTGCGACATGCGTGTCTGCGGAACTTCCAGCCGCTTCGGCGTACCGATCAACAAACTCGGCCTGACCATGGGCTATGGCGAACTCGCCGGTTTGCTGTCACTGGTCGGCCGTGCAGTGGCGCTGGAAATCCTGCTTGAAGGCCGTGTATTCACCGCCGACGAGGCCTACCGCAAAGGTCTGGTCAATCAGGTCGTCGCCGATGACCAGGTGGAAACCGAGGCCTATGCCCTCGCCCGGCGCATTGCCAACGGCGCGCCGCTGGTTGCACGCTGGCACAAGCAGTTCATCGAACGCCTCACCGTCCGCGCCGACATTCCGCCTGAAGAATGGGATATCGGCTTTGCCTGCTTCGACACCGACGATTACCGCAGCGGCGTCAAAGCCTTTCTCGACAAAACCAAACCGAAATTTGAAGGCCGCTGATGCGCCGCTGGTTTGCCGTATTGCTCTCACTGATCAGCTTCGGCTGTTTTGCCCAGGCCGATTACGCCCGCGAGCAGCGTTGGGCCGATGAAATCACGCCTGCCATCCTTGTCGGCGACGCTGTAGCACTGACGCTGCCGGACGGCCGCAAATTCCTCGGCATCTATGCGCCTAACGCCAAGGCGCGGGCCGGCGTGGTGCTCGTACACGGTCTCGGCATGCATCCCGACTGGAGCGTGGTACATCCGCTGCGCAGCCAGCTGGCGGAACAGGATTACGCCACGCTGTCGGTGCAGATGCCGGTCATGGCCGCCGGGGTACCCGGCGAACAATATGCTCCGCTGTTTCCGGAGGCTGCGGCGCGCATTGCCGCCGCCGTGCAATATCTGCGCAACAAGGGCCATGCCAAAATCGTCATTGTTTCCCACAGTTATGGCGCACGCATGACCAATGTCCTGCTCAACCAGCCCGACGCGCCGGCGATCACGGCCTGGGTATCGATCGGCATCACCGGCGAATACAGCAAACCGGCGACCTTCAAGGCACCGGTGCTCGACCTTTATGGTGAAAACGATTTCCCCG
>CBHTVL010000469.1:0-2317 GCA_966096475.1 uncultured Burkholderiales bacterium | reverse complement strand
CGCGCTTGTTGGTCGCCACAAAGCCCGCGATCGACTGCTCGTTGATCGGCAGCTTGATGTCCTTGAAGGAATTCAGTCCGGTTTTCACCTTGGAGATGATCGAGCCCTTGTCTTCGCTGAGCAGATAAATCGTCAGCCGGTCGGCATTGAACAGATTGCACAGCTCCTGCGACAGTTCGAGGATGATCTCGTCGATGTTTTTAGTCGCGTGAATCTTGTTGGTCACCGCCTGCAGCTTTTGCTGGAAACCCAGCTTCTCTGCCAGGTTGTCGGCAGCGACCGGTTTGCTCTGGAGTACTGTGCTCATGATTACCTCACTGTTCCTGCTGCCGCAGCCGCGGCCGCGGCCGGCGCGGAGGACCGGGCCGTCATTCGCGCCATGATAGGTTCTGCGTCCTGCAGTTTGAAGTGTGTCACATAAATGGCCGGTTCACGCGTCCCGTCCAAAACCGCAGGCATTCCGGCGACAAACGATAACCCGTTGTTTTCTTTATATAAAATCATGCGGCGCCGATTATCCACGCGCTCATCACTTGGTATCGAACTTGTGCACGCCGTTCCATGATGCCTCCGGCGGGTTGGCGCGATAGGCCGCAATGCGTTCGATAAATACTTCATACAGATAACGCTTCGAGATTTTCTGCAGATTCAGCAGCTGCATCTCGGCCTTGTCCCATTCCTGGGCGCGGTAATACCGCAGCGCCTGATTCCACAACTTGATTTCATCAAGCACCGCCTGCTCGACCTCGCCCTCCAGACCCAGCGGCTGGTAAATGGTGATCGGCTCGTCCTTGCCCTTGACCTGCACCATGTCGATTTCGCGCAGCACGATGCCGCTGATGCGATCCTTGGTTTCCTGACCGATCAGGATGTCGGCCCCATACTGCTTGGTGATGCCTTCCAGCCGCGAACCGAGATTCACCGCGTCGCCCATCACCGTGTACGCCTTGCGGATCTGCGAGCCCATGTCGCCGACCCGCATCATGCCCGAGTTGACGCCGATACCGATCGCAAACGGCGGCCAGTTCTTGGCATGGAATTTTTCATTCAACACCTTCGCCTGCTTCATCATGTCCAGCGCCGCCAGCACGGCACCCTGCGCATGGTTGGGGTTCGCCACGGGCGCGCCCCAGAACGCCATCACCGCGTCACCGATGTACTTGTCGAGGGTACCGCGGTGGCCTTCGCGGATCACCAAACTCATTGTCGTCAGGTAATCGTTGATGTAAACCGAGAGGTCTTCCGGCGATAGACTTTCCGAAATCGTCGTGAAACCGCGCACGTCGGAGAACAGCACGGACAGTTCTTCGGCACGCGGTGCCATGTTGAACTGTTCGGGATTGCGCGCCATCTCCTCGACCAGTTCGGGCGGCACATATTGCCCGAACAGCCCCGTGATCAGGCGGGTGCCGCGCGCCTCGACCAGGAAGCCGTAGGCCATGTTGAACGTGAACAGCACCAGGATCAGCACCAGCCCCGAGGCCAGCGGCAACACCAGATTGCCGGAGTGGAAAACCAGCAGGTTGGCACCGATCACGCCAAGCAGGGTCAGCGCGGACACCAGCATGGATTTGAACGGTGTCAGCAGCGGCAGCAAAAGCGCGAGCGCCAATCCTGCAATCAGCAGCAGCACGAACTCCGCGCCGACCACATAAGGCGGACGCTGCTTGATGTTGCCGTCGAGGATGCCACCGATCAGGTTGGCGTGAATCTCTACCCCCGGAAACACCGGGTCCACCGGCGTGGCCCGCAAATCCAGCAGCCCCGGCGCCGTCGTGCCCACCAGTGCAATCTTGCCCTTGAGTTCGGCGACCGGAATACGCTCGTGCAACACATCGACCAGCGAGTAATAGCGATAGCTGCCCTTGCCGCCGCGGTAAGGCACCAGGGCCGCAGCCTGGTCATCCACGGGAATTTCAAACGGCCCCGTCTTGACCCACTCCAGACCGCTGTATTGAGTGGAACTGCCGTCTTCGCTGACTACTGCCTGCACCGGCGGCTTGCCATGCACTGCGCGCACCATCGCCAGCGACAGCGGCTCGTAGTAGGCGTTGTTGTATTCGACGAGTATCGGTACGCGTCGGGTAATGCCGTCGGTATCCGGTAGCGGATTGATATGCCCCGCGCTTGCCGCGGCCTTCTGTAACCGTTCCAGATTCGCGGTGTATCCGCTCCATGAAGTCACGCCGATCCTGCGTTGCCCGAAGGCGCCTTCAGGCAGCACCGGCGGAGGCAGCATGCCCTTGCGGCTGGCGTTCGCGAGATCGTCGCTCAGGAACACGTGACCGAGGACCACCGCGCGCCCCTTCATCTTGCG
>CBHTVL010000468.1:0-2323 GCA_966096475.1 uncultured Burkholderiales bacterium | reverse complement strand
GCATCGCGCTGCTGCTCAATGTGCTGTGGCCGACGCTGACCACGCTTTATGTGGCGTCATTCCTGCTCGGTTCGTCATTCCATTTCTTTTTTGTCACGGTCACCGGCGTCGCCGGCGGCATCGGCGGCCCCGAAAACCGTTCACGCAATTACGCGATTGTCAGCCTCGGCTTTTCCGGCGCCGGATTCATCGGGCCGCTGATTGCGGGCTTTTCGATTGATTACCTGGGTCACCTGAAGACCTTCATGATCCTCGCGGCCTTTACCGTGATCCCGATCCTGATGCTGCTGCGCAAACCCGGGTTTCTGCCCGGCGCTGCGAAAGCCTCCGGAGTGCCCAGCGGCGGCGCGATGGAGTTATGGCGCGCGCCGAAGCTGCGCAACACCTTCATTGCCAGCGGTTTTATATCCGCCGGCTGGGATCTGTTCAATTTCTATATGCCGGTTTACGGCCACGGTATCGGCCTGTCGGCGTCGGCGATCGGCATCATCCTCGGCACCTTTGCGCTGGCGACTTTCGTAATCCGCTCCGTGCTGCCCTGGCTGATCAAGCGGACCAGCGAAGTACAGGTGCTGATTTATGCGATTTTTGTCGCTGCGTTTGCCTTCACGCTGTTCCCGCTGTTTTCGCATCCGGTTGCGCTGGGCGCGGTCGCCTTTCTGCTTGGACTGGGCGTTGGTTGCGGGCAGCCAATGTCGATGTCGCTGATTTACGCACTGGCACCCAAGGGCCGCGCCTCCGAAGCTGCCGGCGTGCGGGTGACGGTCAACAACTTCACCCATCTGGTGATTCCGCTGCTGTTCGGCACCATCGGCACCGCCTTCGGTTATGCGCCGGTGTGGCTGGCCAACTCGGCGCTGCTCAGTGTCGGCGGCTGGCTGGTACGCCGCACAGCAAGTCCCCTTGGGGGGCGGCGCAGCTGCGACTGATCAGACCGCAGGCCGGAAATCACGGCCTGTCAGCGGACGATGATGGTGACGCTGAAATCTCCGCGCAGCAGACTCACCGCATAACCGCGCTCGGCACTGCTCAACAGTTTCTGGAACTCGGCCGTGGTCTGTATGCGCCGGCGGTTCACCGCGTAGATGATGTCGCCGGGGCGGAAGCCGGCCTGGAAGGCGCGGCTGCCGGCTTCGACCGCGGCGACCACGATGCCGCCGCCGTTGAGACGTTCGAACAGCGGACTGCCACGCTCGATTTCAACCACGCGCATGCCCGGCAGCTGCGCAATCGCCAGCGTTTCACCATTGCCGGCCGGCTGCGGCGGCGCGATGCGGGTGCGGATGCGCTGCTGGCCGCCTTCACGCGCCACGGTCATGTCGACTTCTTCGCCGACGGGCGTCAGTCCCAGTCGCGCGCGCAGGTCCGAGGGGCCGCGCACCGCGCGCCCGTTGAGCGCGGTGACCACATCACCTTTGCGAAATCCGGCTTTTTCGGCCGGTGATCCCGATTCGACATTGGCAATCAGCGCGCCGTCGAGCGTGGGCAGTTTCAGGCGGCGCTGTGCGTCCGGCGGCACATCCGCCATTTCGATACCCAGGCGGCCGCGGCGTACTTCGCCGTAGCGCACGATCTGCTCCATCACCGCCCGCGCCATTACCGACGGTACGGCAAAGCCGATGCCGACATTGCCGCCGGCGGGTCCGATGATGGCGGTGTTGATACCGATCAATTCGCCGCGCAGATTGACCAGCGCGCCGCCGGAGTTGCCGGGATTGATCGAAGCGTCGGTCTGGATGAAATCCTCATAACCTTCGACCGACAGCCCGCTGCGGCCCAGCGCGCTGACGATACCCGAAGTCACGGTCTGGCCGATGCCGAAGGGATTGCCGATGGCCATGACATAGTCGCCGACCTGCAGTGCGTCGGAGTCGCCGATGCGCAGTGCGCTGAGATTCGGCGCGCTGATCTGCAGCACGGCGATATCGGTACCGGGGTCGGTGCCGACCAGCTTGGCGGGAAACTGGCGGCGGTCCTTCAGCGTGATCAGAATCTGCTCGGCGTCCTTGATGACATGGTTGTTGGTCAGGATGTAACCGCGTGCGGCGTCAACGATGACGCCGGAGCCTGCCGCCTGTTCCTTGCGCTGCGGTTTGTCGGGCAGATTGAAAAAGCGGCGGAAGAAGGGGTCGCGGAACAGCGGGTTGTCTTCCATCGGTGCGCGCGTCATCACAGAGACGTTGACCACCGCCGGCGTGACCAGATTGACCAGCGGCGCCAGTGTCGGCAGGCCGCGCACATCGGGGGCCGCCGTCTGCGCCAGGGCGCTTACCGGCAGCAAGGCGGCGGCGAGGGCCCAAAACACACCGGGTTTCAGGAAGTT
>CBHTVL010000467.1:0-2335 GCA_966096475.1 uncultured Burkholderiales bacterium | reverse complement strand
GATCGCGATCGTCGCGGGGCCGCCAGGAACGACCACCCCCATCGACACGATGTATTTGAAGGCGACATCAACGGGAATATCAACCTCGATGACATCTTCACGCCGCACATAAAAATAAAAACCGTTCACCGGACTCGGGGTCGTCGGGATGAACACGGCAACATGGTCTTCCGGCAGACGGCTGGCGATTTCGGGCGGGACATTGGTCTGGAAGGCCAGCGACCATGCCTGCGGATGCGGATAACGCACCAGCAACACCTTGCGGAAAGCATGGCCGGTACCGGAGAACAGCGTGTCGCTGACCTGCTTGACGCTGTTGTAGATCGAACTGACGACGGGAATGCGCGCGAGAATGCTTTCCCACAGGCGCACCAGCCGCTGTCCGAGCATATTCGCCGTGATCATGCCGGTGATCAGCACGATCACCACGGTCAGGATGGCACCCAGCCCGGGCACATGCACACCAAGCCAGCTCTCCGTCAGGAATGACTGCGGCAGCAGCTGCAACGTCTGGTCGAGGGTGCCGACCAGCAGATTGAGCACCCAAAGCGTAATCACCAGCGGCACCCAGATCAGCAGGCCGGTAATGATGTAGCTCTTGATGGAGGATTTTTTGAACATGAAGGGGACTGTCGCGCAATCAGGGACGCTGCGCGGTTGCGGCGAAGATCAGCGCGGCGGAGTTTGCTGCCTCCGCCCGCGGCCGCTCATTCGATCAATTAATTGCAGGCAGGACAGGCGCCGGTGCCGGTGCCGGTGCCGCAGGCAGGCTGCTCTGACTTGGTTTCTTCTTTTTTCGCCGACTCGGTCGGTTTGCTGCCGCCCTTGTTCTTGAAGTCGGTCGCATACCAGCCGCTGCCCTTCAATTGGAAACCGGCAGCAGTCACCATTTTGGCAAGACTGCCTTTACCGCATTCCGGACAGTCCTTCAGCGGCGCATCGCTGATGCGTTGGAGGAATTCTTTCTGGAAACCGCAGGCTTCGCAGCGGTATTCGTAAATTGGCATGGCGCACCCCAAAAAGCTAAAAAAGCATTATACCTGAGACGGTTACACCGACTTTCCACGGATATGGGGGTGCTCCATGGCCCTTTTCAAGCCCTCCAGCCGGCCGTGCTTGGCGCAACGCAACACTCGCGGCACAATCAGGGGTCACGTAGCCCATTGAAGAAAAAGAATTTTTCCGGAAATTCCGCCATGTCCAGCCAGATTCTCGTGCTCAACGCCGGTTCATCCAGCATCAAATTTGCCGTTTTCAACACCGGCCTGCCGCTCCAACGCACCGTTCTGGGCATGGTCTCGGGCATCGGCTCCACAGCCGCCTTCTCCGCCCGGAACGACCGCGGTCCTTTGCCGGGCACCCTGCCGCCGGGTGCGCTGAACCATGAAGATGCCCTGGCCTGGCTGTTTGCCTGGCTGGAAGACGGCGGCCACGCGCATCAACTGCTCGGCGCCGGACATCGTGTGGTACACGGCGGGGAACATCACGACACGCCCGTCGTCGTTGATGCGGACAGCCTCAAGGAACTGGAATCCCTCGCGCCGCTGGCACCGCTGCACCAGCCACACAACCTGGCGGCAATCCGGGCGCTGCGCAAACTGCGGCCCGAACTGCCGCAGGTCGCGTGCTTCGACACCGCCTTCCACCGCAGCCAGCCGGCAATCGCCCAGTCCTTCGCGCTACCCCGCGCCGTCACCGAACAGGGACTGCGCCGTTACGGATTTCACGGCCTCTCCTACGAACACATCGCCGGCGCGCTGCCGGCGGCACTCGGCGCAGGCGCCGATGGCCGGATCATCGTCGCCCATCTCGGCAACGGCGCCAGCCTGTGCGCGATGCATCAGCGCCGCAGCATTGCCACCACCATGGGCTTCAGCACGCTGGACGGACTGGTCATGGGTACGCGCTGCGGCTCGATTGATCCGGGCGTGCTGTTCTACCTGATGCATGAACGCAAAATGTCATCCGCAGCCGTCGAAGACCTGCTCTACCGGCAATCCGGACTGCTGGGGGTTTCCGGCATCAGCAATGACATGCGCGCGCTGCTCGACAGCAGTGATCCGCATGCAGCGGAAGCCGTGGCGCAATTCGTCTATCGCGCCGCGCTGGAAACCGGCGCGCTGACCGCAGCGCTGGAAGGACTGGATGCACGGGTCTTCACCGGCGGCATCGGTGAACACGCTGTCGCCGTGCGTGCGCAGATCTGCGCGAAACTCGGCTGGCTGGGCATTGAGATTGATCCTGCCGCCAATGCCGGCAGTGCCCTGCGCATTTCAACTGCCGCCAGCCGGGTTGCCGTCTGCGTAATTCCGACCGATGAGGAAGCGGTGATTGC
>CBHTVL010000466.1:0-2336 GCA_966096475.1 uncultured Burkholderiales bacterium | reverse complement strand
TAGGTCGGCACGCGTTCCAGCCAGGACAGCGGCGTGATCATCGACAGCAGCAGATGCAGTTCAGCGTGTTCCGGAACCTTGGACTGGATGAACAGCGTGGCCTGTGCCGGATCAACGCCGGCCGCCAGCCAGTCCACTACCATGTCCCAGGCGTGATTCTCGATGGTGGCCGGGTCATCGTAATGCGTGGTCAGCGCATGCCAGTCGGCGACGAAAAACAGGCACTGGTGCTCATGCTGCAGCTTGACCCAGTTTTTCAGCACGCCGTGGTAATGGCCAAAATGCAAAGCGCCGGTCGGGCGCATGCCGGAGAGAACACGGTTTTCAAACATTGAGGGGGGATTCCGCTGTCAGGGATGATGAATTACGGCAGGGGCCGCTATTCATAAACTCAATAAAAACAATAATATACGAGTTTTTTTGAGATCAGTTGTTGATCGTGCAAGGGCTGATTTTAACGCAGCCTGTCTGCGCACTGCGTGCGCCAATGGATTACAGGCCAAAAGGTGTCAGGCTGCCCTTGCCCTCCCGCGTCACCACCGGTGTCGGTCCGGTCAGATCAACCACAGTACTGGGTTCGATCCCGCAGGAGCCGCCATCCAGCACCAGATCCACCAGATGCTCCAGCCGTTCGCGGATTTCATGCGCATCGGTCATCGGCAGTTCATCGTCAGGCAGCAGCAAGGTTGAAGACAGAATCGGTTCGCCCAGTTCGGCCAGCAGGGCATTCACCACGGGATGATCGGGAATACGCAGCCCGATGGTCCGCCGCTTGGGATGCTGCAGCCGCTTCGGCAATTCCCGTGTGGCTTCGAGAATGAACACATAGCTTCCGGGTGTCGCCGCCTTCAGCAGGCGAAATTGCTGATTGTCGACGCGGGCATAAGTGGCCAGTTCCGACAGATCGCGGCAAACCAGCGTCAGATGATGGCGGTCATCGACGCCGCGGATCCGCCGGATGCGTTCCATCGCCGCTTTGTCACCGATATGGCAACCGAGGGCATAACAGGAATCCGTCGGATACACGACGATGCCGCCGCCGCGGATGATCTCGGCAGCCTGCTTGATCAGCCGGAGCTGCGGATTCTCGGGGTGAATGGAAAAGAACTGCGACATGCGGAATTGATGCGCCCGATCGCGCGCTCAGAAACGTTCCCATACCGGATCGCAGCCCGAAGGCAGCGCCGGCACATTGCCGATATCGCGGTAGCCCTCGCCCGGGCCGTGAAAATCCGAGCCCGCTGACGCCAGCAGTTTGAAATTTTTCGCATACCGCGCCCAAGTCACAAATTCGGACGGCGCATGCGAACCGGTCACCACTTCAACCGCGGCGCCACCCAGTTCAATGAATTCGCCGAGCAGCCGTTCGCATTTGGCCTCCCCCAGGTCATAACGGCCCGGATGCGCCAGCACTGCCGTGCCTCCGCCGCCGTTGATCCATTGCAGGGCATCGGCCAACGTGGCCCACTGGTGCGGCACATAACCGGGTTTGCCCGGCGTCAGAAAATGCCGGAACACGGCATTGGTATCCCGTGCGTGGCCGGCTTCAACGAGATAACGCGCAAAATGCGAACGGCTCACCAGTTCGGGATTTTTGGCATAACGCCGCGCACCTTCCAGCGAACCTTCAATACCTGCGGCGGCGAGGCTTTCAGACATGCGCCGCGCGCGCAGCTCCCGCCCGTTACGGATGGAAGCCAGTCCTTCCACCAGCGGGGCATGACCGGTATCGATATTCAATCCGACGATATGCAGGGTGACCTCTTCCCACAGCACCGAAATCTCCACACCATCGATCAGGCGCAGCCCCCAGTGCTCGGCCGCTGCACGTGCATCGGCGAGACCTTTGATTTCATCATGGTCCGTCAGTGCGAGAACATCCACGCCGCGCTGGACGGCGCGCTCCACCAGCTCGGCGGGGCTCAATAATCCGTCGGAGCAGGTCGAATGACTGTGCAGATCAAAACGCATGAAAATTTAATAAAATCAAAGTATTACCTTAAGCAAGCCGAGCATGATACCAAAATCGGCTGACGTAGCCGGTATTGCCGCAGTCCCGGGACATACCGGCGTTGACGGAGCCGCAAATTGCGGCCGGGATACGAAGGCGCGAAGAAACCTTCGGCTATACTTGCGCTTCAAACCAGAACAGGGATCGGGCGGGTATGAACCGCACCCAAAGCATCGCTCTCGCCATTGCAGTCGCCAATCTGCTGTTGATCACGCTTTTTCCGCCGATCGACCAGTATTCGGTGGCTTCATCCAGCATCCCCGTATTCGCCGGGTTTTACTTCATCCTGTCCAAACCGCCGCTGAGTGAAATCAACGGCCCGCTT
>CBHTVL010000465.1:0-2337 GCA_966096475.1 uncultured Burkholderiales bacterium | reverse complement strand
GGCGGTCCGGCGATCATCGACCTGCTGGCCGGCAGCGTCACCATGAGCTTTGCATCACTGACTTCGGCGCTGCCGCATATCAAGAGCAACCGTCTGCGTCCACTGGCGGTTGCCGCCAAAACCCGTGCGCGTCAGTTGCCCGACGTCCAGACCATGAAGGAAGCCGGTGTTGGGGAGATTGCCGTACTCGACTGGCAGGGTATGCTGGCCCCCAAGGGATTGTCGAAACCCATTACCGACAAACTGTCTGCCGAAATCCGCAGCATCCTGAAAGAGCCTGCGGTGGAAGCGCGTTTTGATGCCATGGGGCTCGATGTCATCGGCAGTTCGCCGGAAGAGTTCCGCAAGATGCTGGAAGAAGAGGTCAAGCGCTGGGCACAGGTCATCAAAACCGCCAACATCAAAATTGATTAGTCTCTGCGCAGCCGAATCAGGAACTGCGCCTTTTACCTTTACGGAGAATCGATTCATGACTTCCAGAACTGCAGTGTTAACCCTTTGCGCAATCGCGCTTGCGCCCCTTGCGGCACAGGCGCAATCCACCTGGCCGACACGCCCGGTACGGCTGATCAGTCCGTTTGCCCCGGGCGGCGGTGCAGACATCACCTCCCGCGCCATCGCACAGAAACTGTCGACGACGCTGGGCCATCAAGTACTGGTGGAAAACCGCGGCGGCGCCGGCGGCATGATCGGCGTGGATATCGCGACCAAATCACCGGCGGACGGTTATACCGTGGTCATGGGCACCATCGGGCCGATTGCGATCAATCCCAGCCTCTACAAAAAAATGACCTACGATCCGATGCGTGATCTGATTCCGGTGTCACAGGCGGCCAATGCGCTGAACGTGCTGGTGGTTCATCCTTCGCTGCCGGCGAAAAGCGTCAAGGAGATGATTGCCATCGCCAAGGCGCGTCCCGGCCAGATGAATTACGGCTCATCGGGTCCCGGCGCTACCGACCATCTGGCCGGTGAACTGTTCAATGTGCTGGCCGGCGTGAAAATGGTCCACGTACCTTACAAAGGCGGCGCGCCGGCGATGCTTGATCTGGTGTCGGGCAATGTGCAGGTCGTGTTCTCGACCGTCAGCACCGCCATTGCGGCAATGGATTCCAAACGCGTACGGCCGCTGGCGATGACCGGCAATCAGCGTTTTGAGCTGATGCCGGAACTGCCGACCGTGGCCGAAGCAGGACTGAAGGGTTTTGAAGTCAATAACTGGTACGGCATTTTCCTTCCGGCAGGCACGCCGAAGGAAATCGTCACGCGGCTGAATGCCGAAGTGGTCAAGGCGCTGGCCGCGCCGGATGTGAAAAAACGCTTGCTCGAGGCCGGCATCGTCGCAACTTCCAGCAGTCCCGAAGGCTTTACGGCGTACGTCAAAGCCGAAACTGCGAAATGGGCGAAAGTGATCAAGGACGCCAATATCAGCGTCGAATAAGACCGTAATGGAGAAGGGCGGCGCCAAAGCCGGCGCCGCCGGCACGGGACCTGATCAGCGGCCGTATAACGCGCTGGTCCAGCGCGCGACCTCGAACAGATAACGATCGGTATCGCGACGTGTCACCAGCTGCACGCCGATCGGCAGCTTGTTCGGACCGCTGAACAGCGGCAGCGTGATCGACGGATTGTGGCAGGCCGTCCAGATCGAACTGAAGGCCGCAGAGCCGGTGGCATTCAAGCCGACCGGCGGTTCACCCGGCGCCGAAGGCGTCAGGATCACATCGTAGTTACGGAAAATGTCATCCAGCTGCAGGCGCAGCGTTTCAGCCTGCGCACGGGCTTCGCGATACTGCTCGAAGGTGTATGCCAGCCCGTGTTTCAAGCGGTTTTCGCGCAGGGTTTTGCTGATTTTTTCGTAGTGATGATTGATTTCCCAGGCGCGGTTGCGGGCGAACTCAAAGCTGGAAATCCGCTGATGAATTTCCTCAATGGGATCAAAGCTGGCGGGCAGGGTGAGGTCGGATACTTTTGCACCGCCTTTGGCCATGGCCGCGGCACAGGATTCGATGGCCTGCTTGGTGGCGTCGTCCGTGATATCCCAGAACTGGGTGCGACAGACACCGACACGCGGCCGCTGGCAAGGCGTCGCCGGCAGCGCTTCGGTCGGCACGCCGATCAGGATATTGCGGTACAAGGCGATGTCTTCGACTGAACGCGCAATCAGGCCCAGCGTATCCAGCGAGCCCGCGGCTTCCATCACGCCGGCCAAACGCAGGTCGCCCCAGGTCGGACGATAACCGACGCAGCCGTTATAGGCCGCAGGACGGATGGTCGAACCGGTGGTCTGGGTGCCGACGGCGAGAGGAATCATGTTGCAACCGACAGCGGCTGCTG
>CBHTVL010000464.1:0-2339 GCA_966096475.1 uncultured Burkholderiales bacterium | reverse complement strand
AAGACGAAATACGGCATGCCCCTGCCGGCGAGTCTCAAACAGCCTTTCGATGAGCCGGGCCGGCCGAAGGCGCATGGCGAATTCGACAAGGCCTGGGGCTATACGCTCGGCCGCATTCCGGCCGAGGAGGCACGCTGGCAGCGCTTCAGTGATTTCTACCTGAACAGCATCCGCAGTGTCGATGCGCAGATCAATACGATTCTCGGCGAGCTGGAGGCACTCGGACTCTCCGACCGCACGATGGTCGTGTTTACCGCCGACCACGGCGAAATGGGCGGGGCTCACGGTCTGCGCGGCAAGGGCGGTTTTGCCTATGAGGAGAGCTTGCATGTTCCCCTCTACGTCGTGCATCCGGACGTGAAGGGCGGGCAGGACACCCACGCCCTGACCAGCCATATCGACATCGCTCCGACGCTGCTGGCGACGGCAGGGCTCGACCGCGCGCGCATGGGTGATGCGGCCGGACGTGATCTTCCGGGGCGTGATATCGGGCCGGCGCTCGGCAATCCGCGCGGCAGCAATCTGCACACCGTGCGCCCGTCGATCCTGTTTACCTACAGCGGTCTTGCCCAGAACGACGCAGAACTGATGCGGATCATGGCTGAGGGTGTGGCTGCCGGGAAGGATCGCGGCGCGGCGGTGAAGGACAGCGGCTTCAAGCCCGATCTCCGCAAACGCGGCAGCCTGAGGACCGTTTTTGACGGCCGCTACAAATTCACGCGCTACTTCTCACCGCTGCAGCGTAACCGCCCGATCACGCTCGATCAGCTTTATGAGCTCAATGAGCCGGAAATGTTCGATCTGCAGAAGGATCCGTCGGAGATGAAGAATCTCGCGGCGAAAAAAGGCGAGAACACGGCGGTGATCATGGACATGAATACCAAGCTCAATTCCATGATTGATGCGGAATTCGGCAAGGATGACGGCCGTGAGATGCCGCAGGTCGAGGGTATTGCCTGGTCGGCGTATCGCGTGGAGCTTTAACCGGAGACGGTTGCGGACAGTTAATCCTTCGGGTTTTTCCTGACCATCGACTGTTCGCAATCTTCAACCGCCAGCAGCAGGCTCGTACGGTGTTTACGGGCAACCTCCTGCCATGGTTCTCCGGTCAGCGCTGATTCGAGGCCCCATAGCAGATTGAGGCTGACATTGCTGTTGGCTTGTTTTGCCCGCACGTATGCAGCTACTGCACCTAGCGCTCTGAGTTGATCAATCGTTGTGATGCCGGCACGTTCTAGCATGGTCTGCGATTTCGGGCCCAGGCTTTTGAGTGTGCTGATCGACGGTAATTTGCTCAACGGGCCGTCATCCTTTCGACAGGGTGACGGCTTTTGTGCAGCAGGTCTTTTGATGCAGGACGGCTTCGGGGATCGGCTGTTTCCCGGCCAGTGCCTCTTGAATCCAATGTGCAGTGACGCCTGCATCGCGGCTGTCCGGCAGTTCCGGATTTTCCTGGGGTGTTGCGCGCCACGTTTCCGAATGGTTGCCGTCGAGCCATTCGATGGCCGGCTCCCGCCGCGGATGTGCAACAGCTTCGCCTTCCGCGCCGCGCAGCAGCAGTGCGTTACTGGAATGTTGCGTGAAAAACGCCCGCATGCGATCCAGATATTCCGGATGGGTGACGCTGACCAGCCGCACGGCCTTAGTCGTGAAGGGTTGGATCATTTTCACCAGCGTATGTGCCGAGCTGCGCAGGCCGATCTCACGGCGCAGTTTCAGTGTGCGGGCGATGGCGGGGGCGAGGGTGTCGATGGTGATCACCGCCAGTTTGCGTGTGGCGAGCTGTTCTTCAACTTCGGCGATCGAGTTCGCGGGCGTGATGCCCATCGCCTGAAACACTTCGATCGTTGTTACCCGACCCGGATCATCCGGCACGCCGTGCACCAGCACGGGTACACCTTCCCAGGCTACCAGCATGGCCAGCAGCGGTGTCAGGTTGGGCAGTTGCCGCGCGCCGTTGTAGGCGGGGATTACCAGCGGCACGGTGCCGGCCGGTGCTTTGAGATGCGGGTAGCTGGCTTCGCAGGCTTCCAGAAAACCGGCGAGTTCGTCCAGCGACTCGCCCTTGATGCGCATCGCGATCAGGATCGCGCCGAGTTGCAGGGGCGGGATGTCGTTATTGAGGATCGCGGTGAAGAGCGTTCGGGCATCTTCATGCGACAGATCACGGGCGGCGTTTTTGCCGCGGCCGATTTCCTTGATGTAACCGGTGAGTTGTTTGGGGTCCATGCTGCAATCATCGCATGGTCGGGGGTAGCTTTGGCATGAGCTGTGGGGGGGGGGCGGCAAAACCAACGCCCACCACGGGGGGGGGGGGGCGTGGGGCACAAGGACTGAGG
>CBHTVL010000463.1:0-2343 GCA_966096475.1 uncultured Burkholderiales bacterium | reverse complement strand
ACCGGTCCGCTCAAACGGTCCCAGCGGAGTTTTTTTTCGCCCCTGTTGCCGGCGCCTGTGGCGATAAACGGGTTGAAAATAATGACGTAAGGCTGTATTTTCCAAGGGTTTTTAACAAAGACTCATGGTCAGGGAATTTATGGCGCGTTGGCTTGTGGCGATCCTGGTGGTTTTGATGGCGGCGGCTCCGGCATTTGCGGAGTCCCCGGAGCGCACCGCGCGCAAGGTCAAATCCGCCGTTGCCGGCCGCGATCACACCCCGGAACTGAAGTCTTCCGCGGCGCTGGTGATTGACCAGACCGACGGGCGCCCCCTGTTTGCCAAGAATGTCGACAACGTGGTGCCGATTGCCTCGATCACCAAGCTGATGAATGCCATGGTGGTGCTGGATGCCGGCCTGCCGATGGATGAGCGCATCGCGATCAGCGAGGCGGACAAGGACACCATCAAGGGCACCCGCTCGCGTCTCAACATCGGCACCGTGCTCACCCGCCGTGAACTGCTGCAGCTCGCGCTGATGGCTTCCGAGAACCGCGCGGCTGAAGCGCTGAGCCGTGTATATCCGGGCGGCACGCGCGCCTTTGTTGCTGCAATGAACCAGAAGGCGGTGGAACTGGGCATGTGGCGCTCGCGTTTTGTCGACGGCACCGGCCTGTCCAGCGACAACGTGTCCACGGCTCAGGACCTGACCAAGATGGTGGCCGCAGCCTACAAATATCCGCTGATCCGCGATTTCACCACCGATACCGGACTCATTGTGCAGGGCACCCGCGGGCGCAGCATGAATTATCACAACTCAAATCGCCTGGTCGGCAGCCCGCAATGGGATATCGGCCTGTCGAAGACCGGCTACATTTCCGAAGCCGGCCGCTGCCTGGTGATGCAGGCGAAAATCGCCAACAAGCCGGTGATCATCGTGCTGCTCGATTCCTGGGGCAAGATGACCCGCATCGGCGACGCCAACCGCATCAAGCGCTGGATGGAAACCCGCTCCTCCGGTCATACCTCGGGCTGAAGCCCGCGGCCCTGCCGGCCGTACCCTGACATGAGCATCAGTCATTCCCCGACGTTTGTGGACCTGCATCCGGCCGCAGACCGGTTTCTTGATGATGTGTTGTCCGGTCTGGCGCGCAGTCCCAAGTCGCTGTCCCCGAAATATTTCTATGATGCCCGCGGTTCTGCGCTGTTTGAGGCCATCTGCGAGCTCCCCGAGTATTACCCGACACGCACCGAACTCGCGCTGATGCGCGGGCATGTGGCTGCGATGGCTGCCAGCCTCGGGCCGGACTGCCTGCTGATCGAGTTCGGCAGCGGTGCCGGCATCAAGACCGAAGTGCTTCTTCAGGCCATGCGCCCTGCGGCGTATGTGGCGGTGGACATTTCGGCGGATGCGCTGCATGCGGCCGCCGACCGCCATGCCGCACGTTTCCCCGGCATTGCCATGATCGCCGTGTGTGCGGATTACATGCAGCCGCTGGAGATTCCGGGGCTGTCGGCCTATGCGGCATCACGCCGCGTGATTTATTTTCCCGGCTCGACCATCGGCAACCTGACGCCGGAGGAAGCGCAGTCTTTTCTGCACGATGCGCGCCGTCTGGCCGGACCCGGCGGTGCGATGCTGGTCGGTGTTGATCTGAAAAAAGATCCGGCGGTGCTGCATGCCGCCTATAACGACGCGCAGGGCGTTACCGCCGCATTCAACCTGAATCTGCTGACACGCATCAACCGCGAGCTGGGTGCGGATTTTGATCCGGCACGGTTTTGTCATGTCGCTTTTTATGATGCCGTCGCCGGGCGCATTGAAATGCATCTGGAGAGCCGCTGTGCGCAGAAGGTTGCGGTGGCGGGCCGCAGGTTTGCATTTGCCGCCGGTGAACGCCTGCATACCGAAAACTCCTGCAAATATTCGGTCGACGAATTCCGGCAGCTGGCGCAGTCGGCCGGATTCCGTGCGCGCGAGGTGTGGAGCGATCCGCAGCAGTATTTTGCCGTGCATCTGCTCGAAACCTGAGTTTGCGGCGTTGTCATCATGCGGAATCACTATCGCTGAATCTGCAACCTGACCGGAGTGCTCCCTGTAGAAATCCGCAGTCAGGCTGAATACAGTGTGGAATGCCGGCCCGGTTTTGGTTTCGGCGATGCTAAACTCAAACGCCTGTTGCCGCTCTTTCAGCGCAACGCGCATTAGCCGATGGCCATATATCTCACGCTGGTGGTGATTGTTCTCAATCACATCGCTTTCGGCGGCAGCCGGGTGGTGGTGTCGCTGTTCGCGCTGGAATCCGGTGCAACGCAGATGCAGGTCGGTTTCCTGATGGCGCTGTATGCGCTGTGTCCGATGCT
>CBHTVL010000462.1:0-2345 GCA_966096475.1 uncultured Burkholderiales bacterium | reverse complement strand
TGAATGCAGTCTCTGAAGTTGTGATGCCGGAACCGCTGGTCTTCACCGAAAACGCGGCCACCAAGGTGCGGCAGTTGATCGATGAGGAGGGCAATACCGAACTGAAGCTGCGCGTGTTCGTCACGGGCGGCGGCTGCTCGGGTTTCCAGTACGGATTCACCTTCGATGAAGTCGTCAACGAAGACGACACGTCTTTGAACAAAGGCGGCGTCACGCTGCTGATCGATCCGATGAGCCTGCAGTACCTCACCGGCGCCGAGATCGATTACCAGGAAAACGTTGAAGGTGCGCAGTTCGTCATCAAGAACCCGAACGCCAGTTCCACCTGCGGCTGCGGTTCGTCGTTCTCCGCGTAAACGGGTTTCCGGTTTACCGCACAACGGGGGCTTTTGCCCCCGTTGTGTTTTGCGGCTTCAGGCGGGATAAATCGCGCCGAGTACACGCGGGCCGCGTGCACCGGTGACGCGCGGCAGGTTGCCGGGTAGCTGCGCCAGCGTGCGCGCGGCCAGCCAGGCAAACGCCGCAGCTTCGACCGCTTCGGCGGCAATGCCCAGACTGTCGGTTACAGCGACGCGTTTTCCGGGCAGCAGTGCTTCAAGGCGTGCCCTCAAGGCGGTGTTGCGTGCGCCGCCGCCGCAGAGATAAATCTCCTTCGCATCGTTGCAATGTGCGGCCAGCGCCTGTGCGATCGACGCCGCCGTCAGTTCGCACAAAGTCGCCTGCACATCTTCCGCGCGTTCATGGCCTGACAGCGCGCTGCGCAGCCATTCGAGATGGAAGGTTTCGCGTCCGGTGCTTTTCGGCGGTTGGCGTTTGAAAAAGGGATGCGCCAGCAGGCGTTCGCACAACTCCGGCAACACACGCCCGCCGGCTGCCCAGGCGCCGCCGGCATCGTAGGGCTGGTTCCGGTGCTCTGCGATCCAGCCGTCCATCAAGGCATTGCCGGGGCCGCAATCGAAACCGGTGACTTCGCCGTTCACCGGCAGATAACTGATATTGGCAATGCCGCCAATATTGATCACGGCTCGGGAAACCTGCGGCGATGCAAACACTGCCTGATGGAAGGCCGGCACCAGCGGCGCGCCTTCACCGCCGGCGGCGATGTCACGGCTGCGGAAATCGCAGACCACGGTGATGCCGCCGAGTTCGGCCAGCAGCGCGCCGTTAACCAGCTGCGTGGTGTAACCGAGTTGCGGCTGATGGCGCACGGTCTGTCCGTGACAGCCGATGGCGGCGATGTTTTTGGCGTCGGCGCCGGTTTGTGCGAGCAGGGTTTGCACAATCGCGGCATAACCCAGCGACAGGGCATTGGCGGCCTGTGCCGCCCGGTGCAGTTCATTGTCGCCGGCCTGATTGAGGGCCAGCAGTGTCTCGCGCAACTGCGGCGGGAAGGGCTGGTGAACCAGGCTGTGCAGCTTGAGGGTCTTGCCGCCGAATTCCACCAGCGCGGCATCGATGCCGTCCATGCTGGTGCCCGACATCAACCCGATGTACAGACCGGGCTTCACGTCAGGAATTATTGTGCGGCGGTGGTGCGCACTTGCCGCACCAGGGCCAGACGTTCGGCCAGCGGGCGTGCGTTTTCTTCGAACGCGGCGCGGTGCTGCGGCGCCAGCGGCGGTGCTGGCGGCATCGCCACCCGCAGCGGGTCCTGATGGACATCGTTGGTGCGGAATTCATAGTGCAGATGCGGGCCGGTGGCCAGGCCGGTGCTGCCGACGAAACCGATGACATCACCTTGAGTCACGCGTTTGCCTTTTTGCATGCCCGGCGCGAAACCCGACAGATGGCCGTACCAGGTGGTGAATTTCGACTGGTGACGCAGCACGACGAGGTTGCCGTAGCCGCCCTGCTTGCCGACGAATTCAATGACGCCGTCGGCGGTGGCTTTGACGCGGGTGCCGGTCGGTGCGGCGTAGTCGACGCCTTTGTGCGCACGCCAGGTCTGCAGCACCGGATGGAAGCGCGACATCGTGAAGCCCGAGCTCACACGCGAGAATTCAATCGGTGAACGCAGGAAGGCCTTGCGGATGTTCTTGCCGTCGGGTGTGTAGTAGCCGCCTTCGCCGTCGGGATTCTGGAACCAGACCGCCTGGAAGGTCTTGCCGTTGTTGACGAATTCGGCGGAGAGCAGGCGGCCGGTCTTGACCGGTTCACCCTGGTGATACTGCACTTCATACACGGCGGCGAAACGGTCGCCCTTGCGCAGATCGCGGTGGAAGTCGATGTCGGTGGAAAACACTTCGGCAATCTGCACCGCAACGGCATCCGACATGCCCGCGGCGTCGGTGGCGGCAAACAACGAGGATTTGATTTCGCCGGAACGCATATGCAGGCGGGTTTCG
>CBHTVL010000461.1:0-2354 GCA_966096475.1 uncultured Burkholderiales bacterium | reverse complement strand
CGTTGAACTGGCTTTCGAGGAAATCGGCGTAACGCTCGAATGCGGCGTACAGGCGGTTGTTACGCCGCAAGGGCCGCGCCTGTTCGATCGCCAGAGCAATGACGAGTGCCAGAAACTTCATACCGGTGGATGGAGCCCTAAATAGTCAGCAAAAACAATTGCTTATATTCTACCGGTATTCGACGGCAACAATCTCGACATCGGTATCGCCGGCCGGGCGACGCCATTTGACGGTTTCGCCGACCTTGGCGCCGATCAGTGAACGCGCCAGCGGCGAGCCCCAGCTGATCTTGCCGGCGGCGACATCGGCTTCGTCATCGCCGACGATATGAAAGGTTTCGACACGGCCATCAGCCTCTTCGACTTTCACCGTCGCACCGAAACGCACTTCACCCGGCGGATGTCCTGCAGGGTCCACCACTTCGGCGCGCTCCAACTGGGCATTGAAATAACGCTGGTCGCGCTCGACCTCGCGCAGCTTGCGCTTGGCCTCGGAATCATCCTGGGACAGTGCCTTCAGCTGCTCATGCCGTTCGGCGAGCTCACGCACGCGCGCACGCAACTGCTCCATGCCCAGCGGCGTCACATAATTGGCATGCGCGGGCACCGGACGTTCCGGCAGTTCGCCAGCGGTCAGTTCATCATCACTTTCTTTTACAAAGGCGCGGCTCATGTTCACTCTCGTCGCTCGTGCGGAGCATCAGTATTTGCGGTCTGGAATCGGAGGACGGATCACGCCTCCACGGGCACCCTGCGAGGGGCCCTTACCCTTTACTGCGGTGCGGCTTCAGTGCTGCTTTATTCCTGCTTCACTCTGTTTATACCGGCTGTTTCCACCACTGGCAACCGCCTTTGGTCAAAGAATGTGTCGCCAGATCAGCATACGATTATTGGCTGGCATGGCATGGTCGCCGGTCAGCGACAATCCCTGCTTTTTGGCCAATCCATCAACGGCTTGCCAGTCGCGCACGCCGCTCAGCGGATCGCGCTCGCGCAGAAAAGCGTCAAAACGCGCATTGGATTCCGCCGTGTGTTTACCGTCATCGCTGAACGGCCCGTAAACCGCGAGCACGCCGCCGGGCCGCAACACCCGGCCGATGCCTTCAAAAAAATGGCCGACCGATTTCCAGGACATGATGTGCAGCGTATTCGACGTGAACACCGCATCCGCTTCGGTGACCGGCCACTCGCCGGCATCGACATCCAGCGCCAGCGGTACGCGCAGATTGGGCAGCGCCACCGCATCGCGCCACGCTGCGATCCCCGGCAGATGCGCCGGGACATCCGTCGGCTGCCACACCAGATGCGGCAGCATGCCGGCAAAAAACGCCGCATGTTCGCCGGTGCCCGATCCGATCTCCAGCACCTGCGTCGATGCGGCGAAGGCGCCGCGCAGCACTTCGAGAATCGGCACGCGGTTGCGCGCGCAGGCTTCGGAGATCGGTCGCAGATCGCTCATTGCGGACCGTGGCCGAGAAAGGCCAGCAGTTCATCGCGCTGCGCCATCGCATCGGCATAACCGAGGCGGATCAGCGCACGGCAATAGGATTTTTCAAACAGCAAGTACGACACGAGGTTGGAACCGGTACGTTTCATCGCGCCGACGGTATTCAGCAAGCCGCGAATCACCCGCGGCAGATCATGCGCATACTGCGCGGCAATCTGACTCAGCGGCACACTGGGCGTCAGCACACGGAACTCGACGGCACGCAGCGGATAACCGTTTTTCGCCAGCGTTTCCGGCGGAATGATCGACAGCGTGCGGTTGATGCGCTGCAGCCGCTCCAGGTCCACCTCCAGCGAGTCGAGGAAAATGCTGTCCAGCGCATGGCCGGCGATCTGCGCCAGCGAGGGATAACCGTTCGATGGCTGGCGCACGGCAGACTGCGTGGCCTGGCGGCCGACGCCGATCACCAGCAGGCGGTCGGCGCCGAGGTGCAGCGCCGGACTGACCGGCGCGATCTGGCGCATTGAACCGTCGCCGAAATATTCGCGGTTGATTTTCACCGGCGGAAAAATGAAGGGCAGTGCGCTGGACGCCATCAGATGCGGCAGGCCGATGGGCATCGCCACACCGACACGGCGCGCACGTTCCCAGTCCTCCAGCTTGGCATTGCCTTCGTAAAACGTCACCGACTGGCCCGAGGTGTAACCGGAACAGGTCACTGCAAAAGCGCGCAGATGGCCGGCATTAACGTTGCGGCCGGAAAGAATTTGGTCGGGGCGTTTTACCAGCCCAAGGTGGTCCTCTGCGATCTTGATACCCTGGTTACCTTGCCGAAAAGTGAGTTTCGGGCCGGGTTGGCCGAGGTCATCAAGTATGGGATTATTTATGATGCCGGCCTGTTTCAGCG
>CBHTVL010000460.1:0-2355 GCA_966096475.1 uncultured Burkholderiales bacterium | reverse complement strand
GGAGCCGGAGGCTGTGTTGCGGGTCATTGCGCGTTGGCCCCTGCTGCGGGCCGTATAATTGCGGACCGTTGAACATAGCATATTGAAGGAGTCCCGTGCGACCCAGCCAGCGCCGGCCCGATGAACTTCGCGCCATTCGCATCACCCGTCATTTCACCTGCCATGCCGAAGGCTCGGTGCTGATCGAATTCGGCGCCACCAAGGTGCTGTGCACCGCGAGCGTGCTCGAAAAACAGCCGCCGCACCTGCGCGGGACCGAACGCGGTTGGGTCACCGCCGAATACGGCATGCTGCCGCGTTCGACCAATACCCGCACCGACCGCGAAGCCGCACGCGGCAAGCAGTCCGGGCGCACCCAGGAAATCCAGCGCCTGATCGGCCGTTCGCTGCGCGCGGTGGTTGATCTCGACAAGCTCGGTCCGCGCACCATCCATCTCGACTGTGACGTGTTGCAGGCGGACGGCGGTACGCGCACGGCGAGCATCACCGGCGCCTATGTCGCGCTGAGCGATGCGGTGAATTTCCTGATCCGCGAAAAACGCCTGTCGGCGACGCCGGTGCGTGAAGCCGTCGCGGCGGTTTCCGTCGGCGTCTATCAGGCCCGGCCGGTGCTCGATCTCGACTATGCCGAAGACTCGGATTGCGACACCGACATGAACGTCGTGATGACCGAGGCCGGCGGCATCATCGAAGTGCAGGGCACTGCGGAAGGTGCGCCGTTCAGCCGCGCCGAGATGCAGGCCATGCTCGACCTTGCGCAACACGGCATCACCCAGTTAATTGCCGCGCAGCGCGCTGCGCTGGGATAAAGCGAAAACCCCAATTCAGCCACAGAGGTCACAGAGGCCACAGAGAAGATCGGGAATATAAGATTGGGGGGGGCAGTTGCTTTCCTCTGTGTTCTCTGTGACCTCTGTGGCTAATATTATTTTTTTCCAACATGAAAAAACTCGTCATCGCGTCGAACAACCCGGGCAAGCTGCGCGAGATCGCAGCGATCCTCGCGCCGCTGGCGATTGAAGTCGTCACGCAGGGTGCGCTGGGTGTTTCCGAGGCCGAAGAGCCGCACGGCACCTTCATTGAAAACGCGCTGACCAAGGCGCGCCATGCCAGCCGCATTACCGGTCTGCCGGCGCTGGCTGACGATTCCGGCGTGTGTGTGCATGCGCTGGGCGGCGCCCCCGGCGTGCATTCGGCGCGTTATGCGGAAGGCGCAGCATCGGGACGCGAGGACCAGGACCGCCGCAACAATGAGAAGCTGCTGCAGGCCTTGTCGTCAGCGACGGACCGCCGCGCGCATTATTACTGCGTGATCGTGCTGCTGCGCCATGCCGATGATCCGCAGCCGCTGATTGCCGAGGCCGAATGGCATGGCGAAATCCTGCGCGAGCCGCGCGGCAGCGGCGGTTTCGGTTACGACCCGCTGTTTCTGGTGCCGGAGTTCGGTCGCACCGGCGCGGAGCTGCAGCCCGAAGAAAAAAACCGTGTCAGTCACCGCGGGCGCGCACTGGCGCAGCTGGTGACGCGTTTGCGCGCCAGCCGGTAACTGACGGCCCACTTCACTTGTCTTCCCTGACGCTTGCCCCCGGTTCGCTGTCGGCACCGCAGTTTGATGCGCTGCCGCCGCTGTCGCTGTACATCCATGTGCCGTGGTGCGTGCGTAAATGTCCTTACTGCGATTTCAATTCGCATGAAGCGCGCGGTGAATTGCCGGAAGCGGCTTATGTTGCCGCGCTGCTCGCCGATCTTGAGATGGCCCTGCCGCAAGTGTGGGGCCGGCCGGTGCTGACGGTGTTCATCGGCGGTGGCACACCCAGCCTGCTGTCGGTGGGTGCGATGGATGCACTGCTCTCCGGTGTCCGTGCGCGATTGCCGCTGGCGGCGGATGCCGAGATCACGCTGGAAGCGAATCCGGGTACGGTCGAAGCGGAAAAGTTTGCAGGATTCCGTGCGGCCGGCGTGAACCGCCTGTCGCTGGGGATTCAGAGTCTGAATGACCGGCACCTGAAGGCGCTGGGCCGTATCCATGACGCGCAGGAAGCGCGCCGCGCCGCGGAACTGGCGCTGGCGACATTCGATAACGTGAATCTGGATCTGATGTACGGCTTGCCGGAGCAGACCGTGGCAGAGGCCGAAGCGGATCTTGCAGCCGCCATCGCTCTCGGTTCACAGCATCTCAGCGCCTATCACCTGACGATTGAGCCGAACACCTGGTTTCACCGTTACCCGCCGACCGTGCCTGATGACGATACCGCCGCAGCGATGCAGGACGCGGTGGAGGCGCAACTCGCCGCGGCCGGGTTCGAACACTATGAAACCTCGGCCTTTGCGCGGCCGGGCCGGCAGAGCCGGCAT
>CBHTVL010000459.1:0-2367 GCA_966096475.1 uncultured Burkholderiales bacterium | reverse complement strand
CAATACCCCCGCAGGAACCCCGATGCGCTGAAACTGATTACTTCAGCTTGATCGCATCCAGCGTCTTGGGCTTCGCTGCGCCACCCGCAACCGGCGCGGGTGATTTCTGCTTCTTGGGTTTTTTCGGTTCTTTGTTGCTGCGCTGCTGGCCTTTGGCCATGGTCGTAGTCCTTGCAAAACCTGCGTGAGCAAACGGAATGAAGTGAAACAACCACTTCGCGACTACCGGCCTAATATACGCTCCTGCACTAATGCGATAATTTATCAATAAAAACAAATACTTATAAAACACCGCACTCCCGCAGCACTAAACCCGCTGATACACCTCCACCACACCATCCGTACGCGTCACCGTCAGCGTGTTGCCCGCCAGCGTGTAAGTGCCGCTGATGCGATAACCCGCATACCAGGTATAAAAAATCTGATTGCCTTGCGTGGCCACACGACCGCGAAACTCATAAGTCACCAGCGCACTCGCCGTCGCCTGATAGGTGCCGAACCACAACATCGGATCACCATCCAACACGATCATATAGCGACCATCAGCGCGCAAGGTCCATTCCTCACCGCCCGCATCATCACGCCAGCGTCCAACGATGGTATTCGCCGCACCATCCTGCCGCGCATAACGCGTGTTGTTGTTGATCACCAGCGTCTGCCCGGCATCTTCCAGGCGATAAGGCGTACTGCCGCCGCCGAAGAACACCGTCGCATCGGCCAGCGCGGGATCAGACGCATCCGGCGCATAAACAAACAACAGGTTGTTGATGTCCTTCCAAGTGCCGAGCAGCGCCGGATCGATGGTTGCCACCTGCGGCCCGCCAACAGGCTTCACCGGCGGATAACCGCTCGGTTTCAGCATCGCTGCCCCGGCACGTTACCGACGGTGCGGAACTGCAGGCCCGATACCGCTTCGGCGATATCGCGGGTGATGTTCGCGGTGAATGAACGCGGATGGCGGCCGCATTCACGGAACAGCGGTTGCTCCCAGTCGATCAGTACCTTGGTATTGACGTCGGTCAGGCCGATTTTTGTCGAACCGCCGGTGATACGCACCTTCTGCACCACCTCGACATATTCAATCAGGCAGGTCGCCGTGCCCTTGGCGTCGTATTTGACCAGCAGGCGCATATCCTCCAGGACGCCGACACCTTGCACTACACCGTTGGCATAGGCAAAACGCCGAGTGCGCTCAACTTCGCTCTTGGTGAAATCCCCCAGAGACGACGGCGCTGCATCCTGACCAACCGACAGACAAAATTCCGATACCGATTCCTGCTGCGACATGCCTGACTCCCTGTTTATTGCTTTATTGGAATGAATGCACCTGATTTTGGCGATTCCGCCTTTTCGGCGAGCCGCATGATACCGCCCGCACGCCATTTAAAGACGAATGACTTCAGCAAGTGGACGCAGCACTGGCCATCAACGGTGCAACGGGGTATTTTCCGGGTCATTCATCGGAGAACAGCCATGCCCCAGATCACCCGCAGCCTGCAGCGCACCCTCATCGCCGCGCTGCTCATCGCCCCGACCCTCGCCACTGCCGCCTATCCCGAGCGCCCGGTGCGCATCATCGTGCCGGTCTCGGCGGGTGGCGGCGTTGATGCGCTGGCGCGATTGATCGGACAGCATTTCAACGCGGTGTGGGGACAGCCCTTCATCATCGACAACCGGCCCGGCGCCGGCGGCAGCCTCGGGCCTGAACTGGTTGCTCGCTCGACACCCGACGGCTACACGCTGATGGTCAGCAGCAGCAGCTACATCACCAACGCTGCGATCCGCAGCGTGCGTTACGACCCGATCGCCGACTTCCAGCCGATCACCAAACTCACCACCAATCCTTACCTGATCGTTGTCACACCCTCGCTGCCGGTGAAAACCGTCAAAGACCTGGTGGCGCTGGCCAAAGCCAAACCCGACACCATCACCTATGCCTCATCGGGCACCGGCGGCGTGCTGCACCTCGGCGGCGAACTGCTCGCGACCCTCGCCGGCATCAAGATGACCCATGTGCCGTACAAAGGTGTCGCCGACGGTTACCCCGCAGTGATTTCCGGCCAGGTGAACTGGATGCTCGGCAGCCCGATCTCCGCGCAGCCATTGATGAAAGCCGGCCGCCTGCGCGGCATTGCGGTCACCACCGAAAAACGCCTGAAGGCCCTGCCCGATCTGCCGGCCATCGGCGAGACCGTGCCCGGTTATGAAGTCAGCGCCTGGTTCGGCCTGTTCGGCCCGGCGAAACTGCCACCCGCGATTGTCGAGCAACTCTACAAGGAAGCCGCCAAAGCGGTGACTGAACCCAAACTCGCCGCCAGCATGGAAGCCGGCGGCACCGAGACCGTCGGCAACCCGACGCGTGAATTC
>CBHTVL010000458.1:0-2368 GCA_966096475.1 uncultured Burkholderiales bacterium | reverse complement strand
TGGGCGGTGGATGTGTCCAGTGGCGTGGAGTCGGCGAAGGGCATCAAGGATGCCGCCAAAATTGAAGCTTTCATGAACGGAGTACGCAATGCGGGTGTATGACTTGCCGGATGCCAAAGGCCATTTCGGACCTTATGGCGGCGTGTTCGTTTCCGAGACCCTGATCTCCGCACTGGAAGATCTGAAAGCCGCTTATGCGCGCTTCAAGGACGATCCGACGTTCAAGGCGGAGTTCGCCTATGAACTCAAACATTACGTCGGCCGCCCGAGCCCGATTTATCACGCCCGCCGCTGGTCGGAACATTTCGGCGGCGCGCAGGTGTACTTGAAGCGCGAAGACCTCAATCATACGGGCGCGCACAAGATCAACAACGTGATCGGTCAGGCGCTGCTGGCGCGCCATCTCGGCAAGCCGCGGGTGATCGCCGAAACCGGCGCAGGGCAGCATGGCGTTGCGACGGCGACGATCGCTGCGCGTTACGGCAT
Source organism: uncultured Burkholderiales bacterium (assembly GCA_966096475.1). Lineage (GTDB taxonomy): Bacteria > Pseudomonadota > Gammaproteobacteria > Burkholderiales > SG8-41. The sequence continues at coordinate 1,882 of CBHTVL010000458.1, read as the reverse complement.
GGAGTGCGTGGTGTACATGGGCTCCGAGGACGTCAAGCGCCAGGCGCAGAACGTCTACCGGATGAAGCTGCTGGGCGCGACGGTGGTGCCGGTGGAGTCCGGATCAAAGACCCTGAAGGACGCGCTGAATGAAGCCATGCGCGATTGGGTTACCAACGTCGAAAACACTTTTTACATCATCGGTACGGTGGCCGGGCCGCATCCCTATCCGATGATGGTGCGCGATTTCCAGTCGGTGATCGGTCTGGAAGCACGCGAGCAGATGCCGGAAATGACCGGTCGCCAGCCCGATGCGGTGCTGGCCTGTGTCGGCGGCGGTTCCAATGCCATCGGCATTTTCCATCCCTATATCGAACACGAGAATGTGCGGCTGATCGGCGTTGAAGCTGCAGGTTATGGCCTGGAAACCGGCAAACATTCGGCGACGCTGTGCGCCGGCCGCTCCGGCGTGCTGCATGGCAACCGCACCTATCTCCTGCAGGACGACAACGGCCAGATCATCGAGACGCATTCGATTTCGGCGGGCCTGGATTATCCGGGCGTCGGTCCCGAACACGCGTGGCTGAAGGACAGCGGTCGTGCCGAATATGTCGCAATCACCGACGATGAGGCGCTGGAGGCTTTCCATAAGCTGTGCCGCCTTGAGGGCATCATCCCGGCGCTGGAATCCAGTCATGCGCTGGCCTATGCCGCGAAACTCGCGCCGCGGATGCGCAAGGATCAGATTCTGCTGGTGAATCTCTCCGGCCGCGGCGACAAGGACATGCACACCGTTGCCGAAAAATCCGGGTTGAAGTTCTGACCGTTTATCAAAGAACAAGAAAACACCCGATGTCCCGTATTTCAGCCAGGTTCGACCGACTCAAAAAAGAGGGCCGCAAGGCCCTGATTCCGTTTTTCACTGCAGGTGACCCTGATCGTGAGAGTTGCGTGCCTCTGATGCATGCATTGGTGGCCGGCGGTGCCGATGTGATCGAACTCGGTGTGCCGTTTTCCGATCCGATGGCCGATGGTCCGGTGATCCAGCGTTCGAGCGAGCGTGCGCTGATGCACGGCGTGTCGCTGCACGATGTGATCAACTGGGTCGCCGAGTTCCGCAAGATGGATACGACGACGCCAGTGGTGTTGATGGGTTATGCCAATCCGATTGAGTCCATGGGCCTTGAGGTTTTTGCCAAAGCCGCCAAGGCGGCCGGTGTCGACGGCACGCTGGTCGTTGATTACCCGCCGGAAGAGGCCGAGGCGCTGGTGACCACGCTGGATCGTGCGGGACTGGAGACCATTTTCCTGCTGTCGCCGACGACATCGGATGCGCGGCTCAAGCAGGTGGCTGAACTCGGGCGGGGTTATCTGTATTACGTGTCGCTGAAGGGCGTCACCGGCGCGGCCAACATCGATATCGGCGATGTGGCGAAACGTCTGGAACGCATCCGCAGCTTTACCAAATTGCCGGTCGGCGTGGGTTTCGGCATCCGTGACGGCAAGACGGCGCATGCGATTTCGCAGGTTGCCGATGCCGTGGTGATCGGCAGCCGTCTGGTGCAGGAAATCGAATCGTGTCCGGCAGATGCGGCGGCAAAAGTGCAGGCCTTCATGGCCGATATCAGGGCGGCGATGGACGCCGGCGTCAAGCAATGAGCAGCTGGCTGCAGAAACTGCTGCCGCCGCGCATCAAGCGCGATTCCGGCGTACCGAAAAAAGCGGTGCCCGAAGGATTGTGGAGTAAATGTGATTCCTGCGAAGCCGTGCTCTATCGCACCGACCTCGAAAAAAACCTGTTTGTCTGCCCGAAGTGCAGCCATCACAACCGCGTCTCCGCGCGTGAGCGTCTCGACTGGCTGCTCGACATGGAAGGGCGTTACGAAATCGGTGTGGAAGTTAC
>CBHTVL010000457.1:0-2369 GCA_966096475.1 uncultured Burkholderiales bacterium | reverse complement strand
AACTATAACAAATGACCGGCGCGGCCGTTTTGCGTCAAACCTTTGAACCAAATCAAAGTCCGGCTGCATCTACAGGCTAGAATCCCTATAGCCCACCCTGATGAGAACAATAATATGAACGCTACCACTGCCACTGCCCCTGCTCCCGCTAACGGCAAACCCTTCCCCATCGCGCTGCTCGCAGCATTGGCAGTCGCGCTGGTCATTGCCCTGATGCCGCCGCCCGACGGCCTGAGCATCGCCGGCCAGCGCATCCTCGCCATTCTGGCGTTTGCGGTGATTGTCTGGCTGACCGAAGCCCTGGATTACGCCGTGTCCTCGGTCGTGATCGTCGCGCTGATCGCGCTGGCGCTCGGCTCCGCCCCCATCGGCACGACACCTGAAATACTGGGCACCAGCCGGGCGCTGGCCAAGGCCTTGTCGGGATTTTCCAATTCGGCGCTGGCGCTGGTCGCCGCCGCGCTATTCCTGTCGGTGGCGATGACCGCGACCGGTCTGGACCGGCGCATTGCCTACCGCACGCTGAACCGCTTCGGCACCACTGCCAAAGGTATTCTCGTCGGCGCCATCGCGGTGACCATCATTCTGTCGCTGATGGTGCCTTCGGCCACTGCGCGCGTCGCCTGCATCGTGCCGATCATGACCGGCATCATCGCTGCCTTCGGCGTCGAAAAACGCTCCCTGTTCGCAGCATCACTGATGATCGTGGTGGCGCAGGCTACAAGCATCTGGAATATGGGCATCATGACCTCCGCCGCGCAGAACATGCTGACCGTCGGCTTCCTCGAAAAAAGCATCAAGCTGACGCCGAGCTGGTCCGACTGGTTCATCGCCGGCGCGCCTTATGCAGCGGTAATGTCGGTTGTGCTGTTTGTTCTGGTGCGCCGGCTGATGCCGCCGGAAAAGGAAAGCATCGAGGGCGGCAAGGAAGCCGTGCGCAAGGCCATGGCCGACATGGGTCCGATGACCGCGCCGGAATGGCGCGTGCTGGTCACCATCGTGCTGCTGATCGGCTTCTGGGTTACCGAGAAACAGCTGCACAACATCGACACCACCACGGTGACCATTGTCGGCCTCGCCGTCCTGTTCCTGCCCAAGATCGGCGTAATGTCCTGGTCGCAGGTACAGAAACAGGTGCCCTGGGGCACCATCATCGTGTTCGGCGTCGGCATCAGCCTCGGCACTGCGCTTCTCGATACCAAGGCAGCACTGTGGATGGCTGACTACGTGGTGCAGGCGCTGCATCTGGATACCATCGGCAACTTCGGCATTTTTGCGGGGCTGTCGCTGTTCCTGATCCTGATCCACATCGGTTTCGCCAGCGCCACATCGCTGACTTCAGCCCTGCTGCCGATCATGATTGCCGTGCTGGAGCGCCTCAACCTCGACATCAATGTCATGGGCATGACCATGCTGCTCGGCTTTGTCGTCAGCTTCGGTTTCATCCTGCCGATCAACGCGCCGCAGAACATGGTCTGCCTCGGCACCGAGACCTTCACCAGCAAACAGTTCACCCGGATCGGCCTGTGGCTGACGGGTATCGGTTATGTGCTGTTGCTGGTGTTTGCGCTGACCTGGTGGAAATTTCTGGGCTACGTCTGAGCCGTCGCTGCCTGTGATTGACCGGCAGCATGAATAACGGAGCGATTAGCTCCGTTATTCATTTATAAACAATTGGTTATGATTATTTCTTAAGGATCATGTTGTAAAACTTGTCACGGCAATCAAGATTGTCGTATTGTCTGACAATCCTATGAAAGTCAGACACCATGCCGAAAACCCCCTTGCTGGAAATCGCCAAACTCGCTGCACCCCTGCGCCAGCAGGCGGAACAGGCCATACGCCAGGCCCTGATAGACGGGCGATTTCTGCCCGGCCAGCGGATCACCGAGCGTGAGCTGACAACCGGTCTGGGGGTTTCGCGGACACTGGTCCGGGAAGCCCTGCGCCAGCTGGAGTCCGAAGGCTTGATCAGCGTGATCCCCAACCGCGGCACCGTCGTGCGCGAACTCAGCAGCGATGAAATCCAGGATCTGTATGCCATCCGCGCGGTTCTTGAAGGTCTCGCGGCAAGAACCTTCACGGAAAAAGCCGGGGAGCAGCCATTGCAGTTACTCGGCAAAGCAGCAGAAGACACCATCAAGGCCTATCAGGCAGGCGATCCGGCAGCGGCACTGGAAGGCAAAAACCGTTTCTACGACATTCTTGTTGAAGGCGCCGGCAGCCCCTCTTTATCGACCATGCTCGGCTCGCTGCAAACACGTTTCCGGCAATGGCGCGCCGTCGGCATCACCCATCCGCAACGTTCCCCCGCAAGACCGCAGGAAGCCATCGCCGGCATACAGGCGATCTGGTCGGCCATCAGCCGG
>CBHTVL010000456.1:0-2374 GCA_966096475.1 uncultured Burkholderiales bacterium | reverse complement strand
CCGGGCTGTCGCCGGCAACGTTATAATCAAAAAATGAATTCATCATCCGCAACCGACGCCCTTGCAATTTCCTTGCTGCCATCGGGCCGGGACGTATTGAAAAGGCTCGCCGTCATTGCTTGTCTGCTGACGCCTGGATGGGTCATCGCCGCCGACCAAAACCAGGCGGCACCGAAAATATCCGAGTGGCAGCTGCCGTCCCCGATGTTCGGTCGCACGGCCGCCGCAGGTACCGACGGGATGATCTACATCGCCGTGCCCAACGACAACAAGGTGGCGCGCTTTGACCCGAAAGCGCAGATGTTCCGCGACTGGGAGATGCCGCGAAACCACCAGCCCTCCGGCATCGCGGTTGACCGCAGCGGTACCGTATGGACCACCGGTTACGGCAACGGCACCATCGGCCGGCTGCGACCGGCCACCGGCATGATTGCCGAGTTCTCGGTGCCCTCCGGCATCAGCAGCGGTCCGCATTCACTGGTCATCAGTGAAGACGGCGAAACGCTGTGGTTCACGATGCAGACCGGCGACAAGCTGGGCAGTATCGACATCGCGACCGGCCGCATCGCGGAATACGAAACTTCGGGCGGCCCCACCGGCATCACTCTGGATCGTGCCGGCAATATCTGGTGGTGCCGCAGCGCTGACAGCAAACTCGGCCGCATGGAACCCCGTTCCGGAAAAATCACTGAGCTCGACCTCGGACGCGGCAGCCGCCCGCGGCGTATCGCGATCGGTACCGACGGCATGCTGTGGGTCACGCTTTACGGCAAGGGACAGCTTGCCAAGGTGAACCCGCAAACCATGAAAATCGTCAAAACCTATCCGCTGCCCGGCGGCAATGCCGGACCACACTCGGTCGCCGTCGACAATGCCGGAATCATCTGGGCCAATGAAATGAAAAACGATACGGTGCTGCGGCTCGACCCCGCGACCGAGATGTTCCAGGTGATCCGCCTGCCCTCGCCGAACTACGGCGTGCGTCATCTTCTGCCCGAGGCTGGCCGGGTCTGGTACTTGGGTTCGCACAACGGCAAAATCGGCTTCATCGACTGAAACAGCAGCAACGTTGGCGATGCTGCACTGCGGTTCCCGCATTGCGAAATTCTCACGGTTTACAAGCGGCTTAAACACCACGTTTCATTGCGTGAAACGTCGTTACTGACTAACATTGCGGCTGCGCAGTTCCGGTGCAACGGGGCCATAAAACCACATAAAGCCCCGGCACATCGCACCATTCCAGCCCAATCAATTGAGGATGTCCTGCATGCCCACTTACAAGATTCTGATCCTTGGCGCTTCTTACGGTTCACTGCTGGCTACCAAGCTGCTGCTCGCCGGACACACCGTGAAAATGGTCTGCCTGCCCGCCGAAGCCGATTTGTTCAACACTGAAGGTGCGATCGTGCGCATGCCGATCAAGGGGCGCGAAGGACTGGTGGAAATCCGCTCACGCGACCTGCCCGGCAAACTTTCCGCCGGCGGCCCGGATTCGGTGAATCCCGCCGATTACGACCTGATCGCACTGGCAATGCAGGAACCGCAATACCGCTCGCCCGGCGTCCGTGAACTGCTCGACAAGGTCGCCAAATCGCGCGTGCCCTGCATGTCGATCATGAACATGCCGCCGCTGCCCTACCTCAAGCGCATCCCGGGCCTCAACGCCGACGGCCTGCGCAACTGCTTTACCGACGCGTCGGTGTGGGACAGCTTCGATCCGAAAACCCTGACGCTGTGCAGCCCCGATCCGCAGGCCTTCCGCCCGCCGGAAGAAAAGGTCAATGTGCTGCAGGTCCGCCTGCCGACGAATTTCAAGGCGGCGCGTTTTGATTCCGACGCGCACACCGCAATCCTGCGCAACCTCGAAGCCGACATCGAAGCGATCCGCTTCGACGCCGGCGACGGCAAGAAAATCGAACTGCCGGTCAAACTGAAAGTGCATGATTCGGTCTTCGTACCGCTGGCCAAATGGGCGATGCTGGTTGCCGGCAACTACCGCTGCGTGCAGCCGGACGAAATGCGCCCGATCAAGGACGCGGTCCACAGCGACCTCGAAGCCACGCGCACCGTCTACAACTGGGTGGTCAAGCTTTGCGTCTCGCTGGGCGCCAGCGAAAAAGACATGGTGCCCTTCGAAAAATACGCGAATGCTGCACTGTCGCTCGGCAGCCCGTCCTCGGCTGCGCGTGCGCTGGCCGCCGGCGCGCCGAATATCGAACGCGTCGACCTGCTGGTGAAAACCATCGCCGGACAGAAGGGTCAGCAGCTCGCCGAACTCGACCGCACCGTCACGCTGGTCGAAGGCTGGCTGGAGAAAAACCGCAAGAAAGCCGGATAACACCGGTCGCATCGGAAAAGCCCGGCATCCGCCGGG
>CBHTVL010000455.1:0-2381 GCA_966096475.1 uncultured Burkholderiales bacterium | reverse complement strand
CACCGATGCCGCCACGCCCGCGCCAACAGGCACGGCGCAGGTGACGCTGTCGCGGTTTGTGTTTGTCGGCAACACGCGCATTCCCGCTGAAGAACTCAACGCGGCGCTCAAACCCTATCTCGGCCGTACGCTGACACTCGCCGATCTGAATGCCGCCGCCGAACTGGCCACCACGGTTTACCGTGAGCGCGGCTATAACCTCGCGCGGGTGTTGCTGCCGCCGCAGGACATCGCCAACGATGCGGCAACGCTGCTGGTGCTGGAGGGTTATATCGACCGCCTGGGCCCGGAGCTGGTGGATCTGTCCGAAGGACGCACCGACATGCTGTATCTGGTGGCGATCCTCAACCGCCAGATCGACTGGTCGGTGCCGATCAACCGCCGTGAATACGAGCGCGCGCTGCGCCTGATCGACAATCTGCCGGGGGTAACGGTGCGCTCGGTGATTTATCCGGGCAATGAGCCGGGCACCGCGCATCTGCGCATCGAGGCTTTCCCCATCGCCGCGCTGCGCGGCGGGCTGGTCGCTGACAATTACGGTGCGCGTTCCACCGGCAGCGCAAGGCTGTCGGGTTATGCGGTCTCGGAAAACGCCACCCGCCGCCACGAGCGTGTGCGTATCGATGCCTCAACCACCGGCCGCGGGCTCAATTTCATCGGCGTCGATGCGATGTTCCCGGCGGGCACCGATGGCTGGATGCTCGGCGGTTATGCCGACTATCTGGAATACAAAGTCCTCGACAGCTTCGACGGCACCAACAACGAGAACGGTTACGCCACACATTTCGCACTCAATGCGAGTTATCCGCTGTGGCTGCTGGCGGATGTGTAACTGACAGCTTCGGGCTCGGTCAACTACGTCAACCAGATCGACCGCAGCGTGGCGCTCGGTCACGAAGACCGCAATGTCGGTTACTTCAATTTCGCGCTGCTCGGCGAGCGTTCCTGGCACGGCGGACGTCCGGCAGCGACGCTGGGGCATCTGGGAATGTCGGTGGGCCGCGTTGATACGGTATCGGGCATTGATACTTTCGGCAGCAACGGCGGTTTCACCGTGATCGAGTTTGAAATCAATCACCTGCACCGCCTGTCGCGCGACTGGTCCTCGCAGCATGTGTTACGCGCGCAGACAGCCTCGCAGAATCTCAACGGCTTTTTTAAATGCAGCATCGGCGGGCCGACGTCGAACCGCGGTTATCCGGTAGGCCAGTTTCTGGCCGATCAGTGTCTGAAGTTCAGCAACGAACTGCTGTGGCATCTGCCGGAAGATGCGCTGAATGCGCGCTGGCAGCTGTCGGCCTTCCTCGACTTGGCGCAGGGTCGCGAGAACATCAAGGCCGTTGCCGGACAGCCCAACTACAGCGACACGCTGGCCAGCCTCGGCGTCGGCAGCAGCGCGTTGTTCCCCGGCGGTCACGAAATCAATCTGTCGCTGGCGCGACAGCTCAAGACCACAAAGGAACGTGACACGCTGGGTTATGACGCCGACCGGCGCAACGACCGCACCCGCTTCTGGGTGCAGGGCGTGCTGAAGTTTTAACGGGATGTGCAGCGGGATACTGGAGAGCTTTGTGATGAACCCACCCATGCCACGCTTCACCCTCACCGCAATGACTGTCGCGGTGGCGATGACCTGCGCACCGGCACAGGCGCAGGTCAAATCAAAAAAAGCCAAGGACGGATTGTCTGCGGCCTACTCCAGCCCGAGTTCGAACCGCTCGATCAAGAAATCGTTTTACGAACACAAACACGAGCTGCATATCGGCGCAGCGGATTTTGTGCAGGCCCATGCGCTGATGGTGAACACCGGGGTTTCGAATGCCCTGTCCGGTTATGTGGATGTTGATGCCGCCCAGCTTGAAGCCGCGATGAGCCGCAATGCAGCGCCGGGCTCGTGGATGACGACCGCATCGGACCCGATGATCCCGCTGGGCAACGGCGCACAGATCCCGATGAGCGAACTGCAGGCGATTGCGAAGCAAATGAACATCGCCTATCCGCAGAACCAGGGCAGCACGGCCAATCCACAGCCGGATCCGATGATCCCGCTCGGCAACGGTGCACAGATTCCGCAGAGCGAGCTCCTCGCGCTTGCAAAACAGATGGGCATTCCCGACAGGAACGTTCAAGGCACGCCGAAGCCGCAACAACAGGACCCGATGATCACGCTGGGCAACGGCGCTCAGGTCCTGCAGAGCGAAATGATTGCACTGGCCCAGCAGCTCGGCATTCCCTATACGCCGGCTCAGAGCAGACCGAGGCCGTCCACCACCTCGCCCCAGCAGCCGGACCCGATGATCACGCTGGGCAACGGCGCACAGGTCCCGCAAAGCGAAATGATCGCGCTGGCTCAGCAGCTGGGCATACCTTATTCCACGAGC
>CBHTVL010000454.1:0-2383 GCA_966096475.1 uncultured Burkholderiales bacterium | reverse complement strand
AGCGCGGCGGTGCGCTTGGGCGAACTGACGCCGAGGGCGCGCAGCTTGCCGGCCTTCACATGCGGCAGCGTCGGCAGGATGGTGCCGAACATGCACGACACGCGTCCGCCCAGCAGATCGAGCGTCGCCGGATTCGCACCCTTGTACGGCACATGGGTCATTTTCACGCCGCCCATATTGGCCAGTAGTTCAGCCGCAAGATGCGTGGTCGAACCGTTACCGCCCGAGGCATAGATGATGCTGCCCGGCTTGGCCTTGGCCAGCGCCAGCAGCTGTGCAACGTTGTTGGCAGCAACACCGGGATGGGTCACCAGCAGATTCGGTGAAAACGCGAGATTGATCAGCGGCTGCAGGTCTTTCGCGGTGTTGTACGGCAGTTTTTTCTGCAGCATCGGATTGACCGCCGTGCTCAGTGACACCATCAGCATGGTGTGGCCGTCGGCCGGCGCACGCACCGCGAGTTCGGTGCCGATCACCGTGCCGCCGCCGGGACGGTTGTCGACCACGACCTGCTGACCCCAGACTTCGCTCAGCTTCACGCCGACCATGCGCGCCAGCTGGTCATTGGGACCCTGCGGTGCAAACGGCACAATCATGCGTATCGGACGGCTGGGAAAACCGGCCGCAGCATCCGTTGCCTTGGGCTGCGCCGCCAGTGCGGGTGCGGCCATCAGCGTCATCACACCCAAAAATGCGGCCTTCAGCCGGCCATATACTGCTTCACTCATTCACTGTCTCCCGTCGGTTCCGGCACCGTCACGCCATCAATGTGAAACGGTTTGCCATTCACTTCAATGCGGCTGTTCAGCGGCACCTGCTGCGTAATCAGGCCTTCGGCAAAACAGCCCGCCTTGGCATTTTTGATCAGGTGCGCGAGTTTCTCCGCCGGCTCGTCACTGTCCAGCTTGAGATGGGTATCCACGCTCTCCCAGCGGTTGAATACCGTACCTTTCAGCACCGAGCCGCCGAGATGCTTGCGGAAAATCACCCGGCAATTGGCGCCGCTGACCTTCATTTTCATCATGTGCGCGTACCGCGCAACCTGGGTGAGCAGTCAAAAACCGACCGCCATCGCCAGATAGGTCATCGGCGACGGATAACGGTCGGTGCCGCCCAGCCGGGGGGCCTCATCGGTGAATACTTCGAATTTGCCCATGAGACCGCGCTTGAGATGCATTTCACCGGCAATGACTTCGGTGTAAACATCATTCTCATTACTGATGCCGTGCGGCGGCAGTTCTGATTTATCGATAACGCGTTCGCCCGGTTTGTCGGACAGGTCTTCGTTGCCCAGCGGTTTGCTCATGACATCTCCTCGTCAGTTGGCAGTCGGCGTTGCGGTGCTACGGCTTCTTGTCGTAAACGCTCTTCGGCAAAATGCGGTAATTGGCACTGGCCTTGCAGGCCAGTGCGCCATCTTCGCCATAGACCTCGGCTTCGGTGAACATCACGCTGCGGCCGCGTTTGACCACGCTGCCCTTGCAGATGATTTCGCCTTTGGCCGGCGCCAGGAAATTGAGCGTCATGGTCATCGTCGCCACACCCATCTCCAGTTCAATCAGCGAGCGCACCGCCTGCGACATTGCGGCGTCAATGATTGCGGCGACCGTGCCGCCATGCACTTCGCCGCGGCTGTTGCCGAGATGCGGCTGAAAAGACAGGCGCACCTGCGAGCGGCCGTCTTCAAGGCCGTCGAGATGAAAACCCAGATGGATGTAGAGCGGTACCGTGGAACGCCATTGCGGCGCGGTTGATGATTTTTCGGTCATGGTGATCGTCGGATATGCAGTGTCCCGATGTTACACCGGGGCCGGCCCGGGCTGAGGGCTTGAGTCCACGGATTGCCTGGCGCATGATGCCGTCCGGAACTCAACGGGGGAAGCCCATGAAAATCAAACGCATCGAACATGTCGGCATCGTCGTCCGCGACGTCGAAGCCAGCCGCAAATTATGGGAAGGCTGTTTCGGCATCAAGCTCGGCGGCACCGAAGACAATGCCACGCGCCGGCTGGCGCTGTATCCGGTCGGGGATTCGATGGTCGAACTGATTGCCGGCCTGACGCCCGACAGCAAGCAGGCCCGGATGATTGCCGAGGGCAAGGGCGGACTCAATCATGTCTGCCTCGAAGTCGAAAATATCGATGAAGCGCTGGCAGAGTTGAAAGCCAAGGGCATTCCGCTGCTCGACCAGGTACCGCGGATCGGCCATGCCGGCTGCCGCATCGCCTTCCTTGATCCGTCGGCGACGGAAAACTGCCTGATTGAACTGGCGGAGCTGCCGGCCGGCGGCGCGCAACACTGACATGCGATCACTGTTTGTACTGACGGCCCTGACCATACTCGTCGCGGCCATGCTGGCCGGCTGCAGCACACGCGGCGTTTA
>CBHTVL010000453.1:0-2386 GCA_966096475.1 uncultured Burkholderiales bacterium | reverse complement strand
GCTGCCCCGGATGCGGCAAGACAACGCAGCGCCTTGATGATCCCCAACGCTGCCGGAAGTTTCCTTGCCATAACGGCGCGATCATTCCGCATCCGGCCGTAAGAGACGGACGACGGACTTTATATTCAACAGGAATTTGAATCAGCGGGTCGCAGAAGCATGGCGTTCCGTAACAGGGAGATGGTTGTGCAGATATTGTGGTTGTTGCCTTCGCCGATCGCCAAATCGCTTGCCGGCGAAGAGCCGGAGCACCGGATGTTGAATCTGCCGTTGGCCAGCGCGCGTTTGCGGGGCGGTGTCGCATCCACATTCGCGCTGCGGGCCGGTCACCGTAATGTGTTCCTGAACGCGGATGACGAAGCTGCCGTCAACAGCACCGATTTTGATGCGGTGGACCTTTGCGTGGTGACCAAGTTCATGGGCAAGAACAACGCCCTGTGGCTGGATATCCTCGGCCGTCTCGCCAAAAACAAACGGAAAATCCTGCTCGATATCTGCGAATACCCCTTCGTTGCCAAAAAAAATACGGGGATAGCCGAGTTCTACAAAAAGGCCCTGCCGTACTGCGATGTGATGACCGTCAATTCAACACGCATGCAGGAATTGATGGCACCACATTTGCGGCGCCCGCCGCTGGTCATCGAGGATGCGATTCTGGAACCGGTGCAAAAACCGGCATTTGCGCCGGGAAAGATTCTCAAACTGCTGTGGTTCGGTCACCCCACGAATTTCAATTATCTCGGCGAACTCCTGCCGTCGCTGAAAGCGTTCAGCCAGCAGCAGGATTGCCAGCTGACCATCGTTTCTTCCGCCGAACTCAAGGAGAAGGTGCCGGCGGTCGACAAGCGGATTTCGGCGCGCTTCAGCACCCGGTTCATTCCCTGGAGTTTCAAGACGCAACGCGAGGCGCTGGCGGATTGTGATCTGGTGCTGATCCCCGGCGATCCCGCCGATCCGCGCAAATCCGGCGTGTCATCGAACCGGATTGCCGAGACGCTGCAGGCCGGCCGCTTTCCGGTGGCCACTGCGCTCGGCAGTTATCTGCCCTATGAGCAGGCGGCATGGCTGGGCAAGGATCTGATCGCGGGTATCGAATTTGCCGTGTCGCAACCGCAGGAAGTACTCGCGCGTATACGGCGCGGCCAGGCGCTGGTGAAGGCCACGGTGATGCCCGGTATTGTGGGCAAGCAATGGCTGGCCCTGTTTGAGAGCCTGAAGACCACGGATAGTGCGGCAATACCGGCGCCGAAAAAGAAATCCGCGTTACCCCGGCCGGATTCGGGAAAGGTTGATCTCATGAAAAATTCCAATGCCCGGGCGTTTTCGGCCTATGCCGATGCGTTTTATTCAAAACGCAGCAACACGTCGGACAAGTGGGAACATTATTTCGCGATCTATGATCACCTGCTGGCCGGGCGCTACGGTCAAAAAATCAATTACCTCGAGATCGGCGTGCAAAAAGGCGGGGGACTGGAGACCGCACGCAAACTGTTTGCACCGGGCTCGCGGCTGGTCGGTCTGGATGTCGATCCCAAATGCAAGGGGCTGGAGGCGGACGGGATTGCCGACCGGATGATCATCGGCTCGCAGAATGACGATGCCACGCTGAAAGCATTGACCGCGTACTGTCCGGCGTTCGATGTGATTCTTGACGATGGGTCGCACATCCAGGAGCACATGATCTCGACGTTTATCAGGCTGTTTCCCGCGCTTGCGCAGGGCGGCGTCTACATCATTGAGGATACCCATACCTGCTATTCGCCGGAGCACCAGCAGTCATTTTACGGACTGGGCATCTATGACTACTTCAAGGGTTTGTCCGAGAGACTGAACCTGGATTTCATTGATCCGGGTCTGAGAAAAATCCGTTACAAGACGCCCCGCGAGAAACGCGATTTGATCCGCCAGCACCCCGATATCTGCCGCGAAATTTTCTCTATCGAATTCTTTGACAGCGTGATCGCGATCCGCAAAAAGAAAAAGCAGGAGCCTTTGCGGATACGTCGCTAGCGGTCAGCGCGGGGCGGTCCGGACGGGCTGTTTTTTCAGGGCGGGCGCGGCGCTTTTTTTCATGTTCCGCGAGAAGCGATCCAGCAGTTTCTGGTGAGTCGCGTCGGATGCGGTTCCGGTCATCATGCTCTGCAGATAAGGCAGATGTTTCCGTCCGGCGTCGTTGAACAGCGCCATCTTGTTGTCGATGCCTTCGTTTTCCGCAAAGGACACAAACTCGCCCTGCACACTGGTCGCATAAAGCGCCGGTAGCCAGTGCTGCAGTTTCGGGAACAGCGCCATGATGCCCTTGGGGGAAAAGCGGAAATAATCATCGGGATATTTGTGATACCGCCAGACCCAGGGGTGGCAGCTCATCACGGCGCCTTCGGGTGCG
>CBHTVL010000452.1:0-2390 GCA_966096475.1 uncultured Burkholderiales bacterium | reverse complement strand
CACGAAACGTGCGCGGTAAAAATCGTAGGGATGCGCCTGCCGCGCGTAATTACCGAGGAAAGTGCTGGTGCCGAAGATGTAAGTGCAGTCGCGGGTATAGGCGTATTCGGGAACCACTTTGTAATGCAGCGGATTGGTGTACAGGAACAGGCGCGTGCCATAGAGCAGCGGCATCAGCGTGCAGGCGATCAGACCGAAGGTGTGGTACATCGGCAGCGCGTTGAGGTATTTGTCGTCGGGTCCGAAATCGATCGCCGCCCGCAGCTGCGCCATCACGCCGAGCATGGTGTCATGGCTGATGACCACGCCCTTGGGTCGCGCCTCCGAGCCTGAAGTGAACAATACGATGGCCGGTGATGCCGGGTCAGGCGCCGGCAAGGCGGCGCGCGGTCGCAGCAACGCACCGACGATCCACAACTTGTCGGCGAGAGTCATCGATTCGCGCAGGTCTTCGAGATAAACGATGCGGCATTCGCCGAGAGCGGCCAGCAGGTGCTCGAGATGTGCCGCCTGGATGAAGGCCCGCGAGGTGATCACCGTGCGCAGCGAAGCCGCAACGCAGGCGGTGCGCAAGGCCTCAACACCGCTGGAGTAATTGAGCATGGCGGCAACACGGCCGCGTGAAGTCAGGCCGAATACCAGACAAACCGTGGCACCGAGATTGGGCAGCATCACGCCGACCCGCTCCCCGGACCCGGTAAAACGCGCGGTCAGCCGCCCCAGCGCGAGGCTGCCCTTGAGCAGATCGCCATAGGTATTCACCTGGCGGCGCAGGTCTTCGATGATGCGGGTGCGGCGGCCGTACAAGACCGCAGCCTCCACCAGCGCCTCAAACAATGTGCGGCGCGGCGTGGCGTCGGCCATCGATTGCTGCAGGATGCGCAGCAGATCGTCGGCCTGCTGACGGCGACGTGCACCGCCGGCGCCGCTGCGTGCCGGGAAGCGCGTTGACGGCTGCACGGCCAGCGTGACACGCGGGAAACGGCGGCGTGGCCAGCGGCTGCCGGTGACTGACCAACGCGTGTACAGCGTGCCCTGGATGCGCAGCGGCACGATGTCGGCATCGGCCCGCGCCGCAATCAGCGCCGCAGCAGCGTAAACCTTCATCGTGCTGCCGGTGGTCGTCACCCGGTCCTGCGGAAACACCACCACTGGACGTCCCGAGCGCAACACCCGCACCAGGCCTTTGACGGTGTAATTGCCCTCGCCGCCGAGTTCAGCGCAATCGGCCACACGGCGCAGCAGCCGCCCCATGCGATGCCCGGATAGCGCCCGCGGCAACACAATCAACGGATTGCCGGGCAGGAACAGCACCACCAGCAACGCATCCAGCAGGGAATCATGGTTGGCGACGACCAGCGGACGTCCGCGGGCCAGCTGACTGGCATGACCGGTTACCCGGACACGGAACAGCAGACCCAGCAGAAGGCGGAGTGTGGTGCGAAGCACTGGCGGTTCCGTGTTTGGGCGTTAAAAAATCTGTTGTTGATCAGCGAGGTATGCAGCCACCGTTTTTAACGGCTCCGGATGCCCTAGTCAAACAGTAGGTCTTAGCGGTCACGCAGGTGTTGCCAAATCGCCATATCGCCGCCAATCCGTTCCGGAAAAATAGCAAGTGCCTCCAAAAGCTCCCGGACACCACTATATCTGGCAATTTTCGTCAAATAACTACTTGTTTTAGTGGGTGTTTTTTTAAACCTCCCATTTTGTTAGATTTGCCTGTCGCTACACCCCGACGTTTTAATCACCCCCGGGAACAGTAGCAGCTCCCACCAACCGATTCCTATAAAACCATCGCAGGGGACACCATCATGGAAATGCAAGTTCCGGCCGCCGTCATTGACGTACACCACGCCGTCGTCAAACCCGATTTCAGCAGTGACACCGAATTCCGCTTCTCGCCGCAACTGCATGCCCGTTTTGACCGGCAGACCCGTGCCCTGTGGTCGCGCTGGACCGCGGCGCCACGGCCCTGCTTCAACGCCGGACTGCTCGCCGACATCCGCGCCTATTACAACTTCATCGCCGGCAGCGACGGCGTCATCGCCTGCGGCGACAGTGAAGAACCGATCGAATACGTGATCCTCGCCTCGGGCATGCCCGGCGTATTCCAGCTCGGCGGCGACCTCGATCTGTTCCGTCAGAAAATCGACAACCGTGACCGCAGCGCGCTGACTACCTACGGCCGCGCCTGCATCGATGTCCTCTACCGCAACTACCGCGGTCATGACCTGCCGCTGACCACCGTGTCCCTGGTGCAGGGCGAATGCCTGGGCGGTGGCTTTGAAGCCGCACTGTCGAGCGACGTCATCGTCGCCGAAAAAAGCGCGCGCTTCGGCTTCCCCGAAATCCTCTTCAACCTGTTCCCGGGCATGGGCGCCTACTCCTTC
>CBHTVL010000451.1:0-2391 GCA_966096475.1 uncultured Burkholderiales bacterium | reverse complement strand
GGCGGCGGTAGGGTCGTTTCGTCGCTCACGGAAACCTGGGTTTTTACTCGTTATTTTGGCCCTGCCAGAGGGCCCGGCGGAACAGGGATGCACCCTACCAAACAAGCTCCTGAACACCAACAAAAAACGCGTTCTGGAGCGGTCTTTAACTATATGATTTTATTGATAAATAATATGAAGCGGCAGCGGGCGCAACGGATGCTGCAGATGTGTTCGCGGCCACGACGGGCGCGGCGATGTTAGCACGCAAGTCCTGCATCACTACAGTCGTGCCAGTGCGTATCCGGCGTATCGGTCCATATCGCGGCCTGCGCTGCGTGTTAGCGGCGAGGCTGGGTTAGCATCGGCGGGCAAAACATTTCAGGAGCAACGCCGTGTTCGAAGGTTTCAAGCAAATCCAGGTTCAGACCAGCGACCCCGCAGTCAAAATCAATCTGCGTTACGGCGGCAACGGCCCGCCCATCCTGCTGATCCACGGCAACCCGTTGACCCATGTGCACTGGCACCTGGTGGCGCCGCGGCTGGCGAAGGATTTCACCGTGGTGTGCACGGATCTGCGCGGTTACGGCGACAGCGGCAAACCGCGCGGTCTGGAAGATCACAGCAATTATTCATTCCGCCGCATGGGCCTCGACCAGGTCGAGGTGATGCAGCATCTGGGCTTCAAGGAATTCTGCGTCGCCGGTCATGACCGCGGCGGGCGCACGGCGATGCGCATGGCGCTGGATCATCCGGACAAGGTCAAAAAACTCGCGACCTTCGACATCCTGCCGACCCACCACGTGCTGACCCACACCACCTGGCAATGGGCGCTCAATTCCTATCACTGGTTTTTCATGGCACAGCCCTACGACATCCCGGAAAAACTGATGGAAGGCAAAGAGGATTACTACATCCTCAACAAGCTGACCAAGATGGGTATCGGCAAGGGCGGTTTCTCGAAAGAGACGCTGGCTGAATACGCACGCTGCTGC
Source organism: uncultured Burkholderiales bacterium (assembly GCA_966096475.1). Classification (GTDB taxonomy): domain Bacteria; phylum Pseudomonadota; class Gammaproteobacteria; order Burkholderiales; family SG8-41. Next base: position 1,417 of record CBHTVL010000451.1, on the reverse strand, counting down.
ACGCCGGAGAATCTGCACGGCGTCTGCGAGGACTATCGTGCGGCGGTGACGGTGGACATGGCGATGGACACCGAGGACTTCGAGGCCGGGCGTATGGTCGAATGCCCGACGGCGATTTACTGGGGCGAGAAAAGCCATACCAACAAGTTTTTTGATCCGTACAAGGCCTGGCCGCAGTACTGCGCGGATATTGAACGGATGATGCCGCTGCCCTGCGGCCACTATCCGGCGGAGCAGGTGCCGGATCAGGTGGTTGAGGAGCTCAGTTCGTTTTTTCGCGGTTGATTCTGCGGCGGGGCGGCTTGAATGAAAACGGGGCGTGTTTTTTGCGCCCGTTTCATTTTGGTTTTGCTGCTTTACTGATCTTCATCCGCGGTTTTGATTTCAATGAGTCCCCAAATTTCTGACGACGACTCACAGCGTTATCCGTACTGGCGCCGTAACCGCTACGTGATGCCGCTGGCCAACCTGATCTGCGGATTGGGTTTCAATCTGGTATGGCCATTCGTGCCGCTGATGGTGCGCGGGCTCGGTGTGCGCGAACACCTGGAGACCTGGGTCGGTTACATGCTGATGGTGTTTTACCTGGTCAGTTTTGCGGTAAGCCCGGTCTGGGGCGGCATCGCTGACCATTACGGCCGCAAGCTGATGGTGCTGCGCGCGATGCTGGGCATCGGTGTGGCGATGCTGCTGATGCCGCTGGCCGAAACGCCGTTGACCTTCGCGGCGCTGCTGATGCTGATCGCGGTATTCAACGGTTTCACGCCGGCCGGCGTTTCGCTGCTGGTGGCCAATACCCCGCCCAAACGTATCGGCAGCGTCGTGGCCCTGGCACAGACCGGCGGCTTGGTCGGGCAGGCGTTGGGTCCGGTGCTCGGCGCGATGCTGATCGCGGTGTTCGAGCCGCAGCACCGGGTGTTCTGGATCAGCGCCGCGCTGATGTTCAGCGGCGGCGTGCTGGTTACCGTTTATGTCGGCGAAGTCAAACAGCTGGCCGCCGGTCCCTGGCGTGTGCGCTGGATCGGCGGTTTGCGCGAGATGCTGGCTGCGCCACGGGTCGGCCTGCTGTACCTGCTCAACTTCCTGTTCATGATCATGTGGTACGGCGGGGTGACGGTGATCTCGATATTCGTGCTGCAACTGCTCGACGCACGGGGCGCCGATGCCGCAGAAGAAGCGTACTGGGTAGGGGCGGCGGCAATGGCGATGGCGGCCGGCACCGTAGTCGCACTGCCGCTGTGGGGGCGGGTTATTGACCGTATCGGTCCGGCCCGGGTGATGGTGTTTGCTTCCGTCGCGACGATTCTCACCCACCTGCCGCTGCTGGTGATCGAAACGCCGCTGCAACTGGTCATTGCGCGGGCCGCCTTCGGCCTGAGTGCGGCGGCGATGCCGACCGCAATCGTGCAGTTGATCC
>CBHTVL010000450.1:0-2397 GCA_966096475.1 uncultured Burkholderiales bacterium | reverse complement strand
ATCCGCACCATCGAGGAGATCCTGGGGCTGGCTTCGCTCTCGCACTTCGACGGGTTCGGGCGGCCGCTGCGCGAGATCTGGGCGGCGGAGCCCGACCTGTCGCCTTACGCGGCGATCACGCCCGCGCAGCCGCCTCCGCCAGCCGGCGCTCCAGCTCACTGCGTGCCTGCGCATAACGGTCGGCGGCCAGCGTGCCGGCCTGAAGGTCGCGCTCCAGATCGGCGAGCTGATCCCGGAAAATCGCCAGATCAGGCCCCGCTGCATCCTTTGGTGCCGCACGACGGCGCAGCAGCGGCGGCGCTACAAACAGCATTGCCAACACAACAAGTACAGCAGCCCCCACGCCAAACATCATCATTACCGGTTCTCTTTTCCGCTCAGGATGCGTGAAGCCTCATCCAGACGAGCCTGGGAAACATCATTGATTTCAGGAGACTGGCGCCGGCGCCGCAGAAATCTGAGCAGCGCGAAAAGCCCGCCGGCGAGGAGCAGGAAGGGGCCGACCCACAACACCAGGGTCTGCATTTTCACCGGCGGCCGGTAACGTACGAAATCACCGTAACGCTGCACCATGTAGTCGAGAATTTCCTGCTCGGATTTCCCCTGCTTGAGCTGATCACGCACCTGGTTACGCAGATCCACGGCCAGTTCGGCATGCGAATCGGCGATGGTCTGGTTCTGGCACACCAGGCAGCGCAATTCATTGGCGATCTGCATCACCCGCTGCTCGAGCGCGGGATCCTCGCTGACGGGTTTTGCCTCGGTCGCTGTCGCCGGAGCGGCATTCCAGGCGGCCATACACAAAAGAAGAAGCAGGATTTTATGCATCGAGTTTTTTGACCAGCGGCAGGATGGTGTCACGCAGGATTTCCGGGGTCAGCGGACCGATCTGCTTGTAGCGGATGACACCCGTCTTGTCGATGACGTAGGTTTCGGGCACGCCGTAAACCCCGTAATCAATGCCGGTCATACCCTTGGCATCCATGATTGACAGCTTGTAGGGATCGCCCCACTGCTGCAGCCAGCGCAGCGCGTCTTCACGCTGGTCCTTATAGTTGAGACCGTAGATCGGTACCACGCCGGTTTTTGCCAACTCGACCAGCACCGGATGCTCCTGACGGCAGGACACGCACCACGAAGCCCAGACATTGAGCAGCCAGACCTGGCCGCGCAGTGCTTCGGGGCTGATGCGTTTGTCCGTCGCATGCAGCTGCGGCAGGTCAAACGTCGGCGCAGGACGGTCAATCAGCGGCGACGGTACCTGACGCGGATTCAGGCCGAGCCCGACGCCCAGAAACACCACCAGCACCAGAAAAACACCCAGGGGAACGAGATAACGCGACACGATTTTTTCCTTAAGCGGCGACCGCTGCCGGCGCCGCATTGGCCGCCATCGCACCGACGCGATAACGGCGGTCGACAACTGCCAGCAATCCGCCCAGCGCCATCAACAGACAGCCGCCCCAGATCCAGTCGACGAAGGGTTTGACATAAACACGTACGGTCCAGGCGTTGTCGCCGACAGACTCACCGAGCGCAACATAGAGATCCCGCGTGAATCCCGGATCAATCGCCGCTTCGGTCATCGGCATGCGCTGCGCAAGATACAGCCGTTTTTCCGGATGCAGTGTCATCAAGGTCTTGCCCTGACGGATCACCGTCAGCGTGCCGCGCGCCGCGACATAGTTCGGCCCCTGCACGTCTTTGACACCATCGAAACGGATGTCGTAACCGGCAGCAGCCACGCTTTCGCCGATTTCCATGCGCACATCCAGTTCGGACTCGTAACCCTTGACCAGGGTGACGCCGACAATAAACACCGCGACGCCGCAATGTGCCAGCAGCATGCCGTAGTAACCCGCAGGTTGAACGCGCAGCCTTGCCAGCCATGAACCGGCGACTCCCGAATGCAGTCGTGCATACAGATTAATGGCGGCCGTAACGACAATCCAAACCGCCAGCAACAGACCGAAAGCGACCATCGGCTTCCAGCTGCCCAGCGTAAACGGCAGCAGCAATGCCGTCGCCAGGCTGATGCCGAAGGCCCAGCGCACGCGTTTGAGCAGTTCAGGCAGCGCGGCCTGTTTCCACCGCGCCAGCGGCGCAATGCCCATCAGGAACAGCGCCGGCGTCATCAGCGGCACGAACACCGCTTCGAAATAAGGCGGGCCGACAGACAGTTTGCCGAGCCCCAGCGCATCAAGGAACAGCGGATACAACGTACCCAGCATGACCGAGCCGGCGGCTGCCATCAGCAGCACGTTATTGGTCAGCAGCAGGGATTCGCGTGAAACGGTGTCGAAGCTGCCGCCGCCGCGCACCGTCGGCGCGCGCCAGGCGAACAGCAGCAGCGATCCGCCGATGACCAGCGCCAGAAAAGCGAGGATGAAAATGCCG
>CBHTVL010000449.1:0-2402 GCA_966096475.1 uncultured Burkholderiales bacterium | reverse complement strand
GTTTCGGCAAAAAGGTCGATTACGCTACCGCAAGCCCCGGTTTTGGGGTCGGTCGCGCCGAAAACGACACGATGGATCCGGGCATGCATGATCGCGCCGCTGCACATCACGCAAGGTTCCAGGGTGACATACAGGTCGCAATCGGTCAGCCGGTCATTACCCAAGGCCTTTCCGGCATCACGCAGCGCCATGATTTCGGCATGGGCAGAAGGGTCGGCACGTGAAATCGGCTGATTAAAGCCGCGGCCGATGACCACACCCTGATGCACGACAACCGCCCCGACCGGCACTTCCCCGGCGGCAGCGGCCTGCGCCGCCAGATCCAGCGCCTGCTGCATATAGTCGTGGTCGCTCATCGCTTCAGTTCTGCGGCTCGGTCGTATTCTTCGGGCTTGAAACCGATCAGCCGGCGCTTGCCAAGGTCCAGCAGCGGACGTTTGATCAATGAGGGTTGATCCAGCATCAGACGGACCGCACACGTCCCGTCCAGGGCGGCCTTGTCGGCATCGGGCAGTTTGCGGAATGTGGTGCCGGCGCGGTTCAGCACGCGCTCCCAGCCCAGTTCGGCACACCATTGCTCCAGTCGGGGCCGTTCAATGCCGGCGACCTTGTAGTCATGAAAAACGTAGGACACACCCTGCCCGTCCAGCCAGGCGCGTGCTTTTTTGACGGTGTCGCAGTTACGGATGCCGTACAGGGTGATCTGCATTGCAGTTTCAGGCATGGCGGTCATCAATTTTCTGAGACGTGATTATCTCACGAAGATATTTCCGGTCAGGCACTGACACGGAGCATGGCGCTGCGTTTGCAGCGGCACCAGCCGCCAAAACCTTGAACTGGCACAGAAAAGCCCTGTTTTACCGGGGATTCATCCGGGAGCAATCCGATATCGTGCTCATGCGATGAGACCAGCCGCTGAGCCGGTAAAAATCGCGCCCGGAAACCGGTAGCCCTAAAGTTTTGCCGGTTTCTGCCAATCACTAGTCATTTAGCTGGAGAACCGTTGTGCCGAACGTCGAAACTGTATCCGCGCCTGCCACTGGCCAAGCCGGACCTTCTGCGCCCGGACGCGCCGACGGGGACGTGGCATCAATACTCCTTAATACCAAGGCCATCACTCCGGCACAGGCCAGCCGCACCCGACGCATCCAGGAAAAACTGCCGGACCGCAGTTTCTTGTCGATCGTTCGCGAGCTTGGATTCACCAGCGAAGAGCAAGCCCGGAAAATTCTGCACGACAACCGGCTGTCTGTCGGACTCGGATCGCTGCTGGTCGAGCTGGGCTATATCAAACCTGCCGATCTCGAATCGGCCCTCGAAGCACAAAAACGTTCGCCGGAGCGCAAGAAGCTCGGCGAAGTCCTGATTGAGCAGCGTTATATCGACGAGCAGCGCCTGATTGAAGTGCTGTCGATGCAGTTGGGTTTTCCGCAGGTCACACCCGACTTCAGTTCCATCGACCGCGACTTGATGCGCAAGGTCAATGTCAACTGGTGCAAACAGCATTTGATTGCGCCTTTGCGCACTGAAGGCGGCCATACCGTCGTCGCCATGGCCGATCCGCTGGACAAGGTTGCCCGGGAATCGGCTGAATCCGTGTTCGGCGGCAATATCGACATCGGGATTGCCGGCAAGCGCGAAATCCTTGACGCCATTGCTTCGCTGGAAAAAGGCGGCAAGCCTGCCGAAGTCAGCGAAACCGAACATGAAGCGACCGTTGTTGATGTCGTTAACCGGATGATTCTTGATGCGCTGGCGATGAATGCCAGTGACATTCACATTGAACCGCTGAAAAACCGTCTGCGCGTACGTTTCCGCCGTGACGGCGTGATGGAGCCTTATCAGGATTTCGGTATGGCCATCGCAGACCCGCTCGCTGCACGCATCAAGGTGATGGCTGGTGCCGGCATATCGGACAAACGCCGCCATCAGGACGGCCGTGTCCGTTTCGAAGATCCGGTATCGGGGCAGTCCAGCGATCTGCGGGTCTCTTTTTATGCCACGTTGAACGGCCAGAAAATCGTGATGCGCGTATTGCATCGCAAGGCGGTGCGCATCGACATCCGTGAAACGGGCATGTCTCCGCGCGTCATGGAACGTTTTCTCGAAGAGGCGCTGGATGTACCCAGTGGCGTCATCCTCATTACCGGCCCCACCGGTTCCGGCAAGACCACCACGCTGTACGGCGCGGTCAATTACCTGAACAACGAAGAAACCTCGATTGTCACCGCCGAGGATCCTGTCGAATACGTGGTTGACGGCATTGCGCAATGCTCGATCAACACCCAGATCAATATCACCTTCGAGGAAACCCTGCGCCATATGGTGCGCCAGGATCCCGACGTGATCGTGCTGGGTGAAATCCGCGATAACTTCTCGGCAGAAGCCGCCATCCAGGCAGC
>CBHTVL010000448.1:0-2402 GCA_966096475.1 uncultured Burkholderiales bacterium | reverse complement strand
GTGTCTGGCAGCAGGCCGCACCCTTCCTGTTACTCGGCGGACTGGGCGTGCTGGGATTGGTGCTGTTGCCGGGCATCGGCCGTGAGGTCAACGGCAGCCGGCGCTGGTTGTCGCTGTTCGTGATCAATCTGCAGCCGTCGGAACTGATGAAAATCGCCGCCGTGCTTTACGCGGCCGACTACACCGTACGCAAGGCGGCATTCATGCACAGCCTGCGCAAGGGCTTCATGCCGATGTTCGGCGTGATGCTGCTCACCGGTGGTTTGTTGCTGCGCGAGCCTGACTTCGGTGCCTTCGCGGTGATTACCGTGATCGCCATGGGCAGCCTGTTTCTCGGCGGCATGAACTGGCGGCTGTTTGCCGGGTTGATCGTGATGCTGGTGATCGGCTTTCTGCTGCTGATCTGGACCAGCCCCTACCGCATGCAGCGCGTAATCGGATTCATGGATCCCTGGGCCGATCCTTACGGCAAGGGTTATCAGCTGTCGCATGCGCTGATTGCTTTCGGTCGCGGTGAATGGTTCGGTGTCGGCCTCGGCGCCAGCGTCGAAAAACTGTTTTATCTGCCCGAAGCGCATACCGACTTTCTGCTTGCAGTGATTGCCGAGGAACTCGGATTTGTCGGCGTGCTGACCATCGTGCTGCTGTTCTCGTGGCTGGTGTGGCGGGCGTTTGCCATCGGCCGCCGCGCGACTGAACTGGAACGGCCGTTTGCGGCGCTGGTCGCGCAAGGCATCGGCCTGTGGATCGGTGTGCAGGCGATCATCAATATGGGCGTCAACATGGGTGTGCTGCCGACCAAGGGCCTCACCTTGCCGCTGTTGTCCTTCGGCGGCAGCGCGATTCTCGCGACCTGCTGCGCGCTGGCGATATTGCTGCGCGTCGACTGGGAAAACCGGCAGCTCGCAAGAGGGTTCTCGGTATGACGGCGCGAATTCTCAAAATATTCGTTTTGCATGCAGCAGGCTGCCGGTTTCAGCGCAGCCAAAACCGTCAGCTGAGCCGGGGGTTCACCGCATGAGCCAGACCCTGATGGTCATGGCCGGCGGCACCGGCGGCCACATTTTCCCGGGACTCGATGTTGCCGACGTGATGCGTTCGCGCGGCTGGAAGGTGGTGTGGCTCGGCGCCAAAGGCGGTATGGAAGAGCGGCTGGTGCCGCCGCGCGGTTACACCGCGACCTGGATCAGCTTCGGCGGCGTCCGCGGCAAGGGATTGCTTCGCAAACTGATGCTGCCTGCTGCGCTGCTGATCGCGTTCTGGCAGAGCGCCACGGCCATTTTCCGTTATCGCCCCGATGTCGTACTCGGCATGGGCGGTTACGCGGCGTTTCCCGGCGGCATGATGGCGGCGCTGTTCGGCAAGCCGCTGGTCATTCATGAACAGAATGCCGTGCCGGGACTGGCGAACCGCGTGCTGGCCGGTGTTGCTGATCGTGTGTTGTCGGCCTTTCCTGATGCGTTTGAAGGGCGGGTCGATGTGATCTGGTCCGGCAATCCGATTCGCGCCGAAATCGTCAATCTGGCGCCGCCGGAAGCGCGGTTTGCCAACCGCAGCGGTCCGCTGCGCCTGCTGATTGTCGGCGGCAGTCTGGGCGCCCGGGGATTGAATGAAATTGTGCCGCAGGCGCTGGCCTTGTTGCCGGCCGCTGAACGTCCGATTGTTGTGCATCAGGCGGGTGCTGCGCATGCCGATACGGTCAGAGAGTATTACCGGCAGGCCGGTGTTGATGCGGAAGTGCTGGCCTTCGTCGAAGACATGGCCGCGCGTTACGGCGCAGCCGATCTGATCATTTGCCGTGCCGGTGCGACAACCGTCACCGAGTTGGCGGTTGCCGGTGTCGGCAGCATCCTGGTGCCTTTCCCGCATGCGGTGGACGATCACCAGACGCGCAATGCGCGTTATCTGGCGGATCGCGGCGCTGCGCTGCTGATGCCGCAGCCGGCGCTGACCCCGCAGCTGCTGGCTGATGCGCTGCGCGGCATGAACCGCGCCAAGCTCCTCGAAATGGCGCGCGCCGCGCGCGGCGTCGGCAAACCGGATGCGGCGCAGAAGGTCGCGGACATCTGTATGGAGCTCGCGCCGTCATGAGACCGCATCAATGAGACATAAGGTGCGCAACGTGCATTTTGTCGGTATCGGCGGCGCCGGCATGAGCGGCATCGCCGAGGTGCTGCTCAATCTCGGTTATGCGGTCAGCGGTTCCGATCTGAGTGAGGGCGCTGTGACGCGCCGTTTGGCCGGACTCGGCGCCAGGGTGCGTATCGGTCATGTGGCCGAGAATGTCAGTGACGCCGACGTGGTCGTAGCTCAATGTGTTCTGGATCGACGTCGTCGGACGAGCCGCGCCGACGGTCGGCGCGGGACCCTTGACCATGGTTGGCCACGACCAGTAAGCGTTC
>CBHTVL010000447.1:0-2417 GCA_966096475.1 uncultured Burkholderiales bacterium | reverse complement strand
GGCGGCCGGCGAATTGCGCGGTGCCTGGGCTTTGTGGCGCGCGGGCCGATCGGTTTTGGCTATATATGGGGTGCCGAACGCGACGGCATCGACCTTGCCTTCAGCGATGGCTTGTTCCGCTTCATCGGCGCTGTAACCCATATTGACGACAAGCGTGCCTTTGAAATTGGCGCGTGCCGGCGTCAGCACATCGCCTTGTTGCTGCTGGAAAAAATCTCCGCGCATCACATGCAGGTAGGCGAGGTTGAAACGGTTGAGCATCGCGGCAACGGTTGAAATCAGTTTCACCGGATCGCTGTCGATCATGCTGTTGTAGCTGTTCAGCGGTGACAGCCGCACGCCGACGCGGTCGCTGCCCCAGACGCTGCATACCGCTTCGATCACTTCACAGAGCAGGCGCGCGCGGTTTTCAATGGAACCGCCGTAAGGGCCGCTGCGCTTGTTGGCGCCGTCGCGCAGGAACTCATCCAGCAGATAACCATTGGCGCCATGCACCTCGACGCCGTCGAAGCCTGCGGCCCTGGCGTTCTCCGCAGCCTTTTTGAATCCGGCGACAATGCCCGGCAGTTCGTCGTCGCGCAGCGGGCGCGGCTCGACATAGGGTTTTTTGCCTTCCGGCGTGTGCACTTCATCGCCGGTGATCGGAATGGCACTCGGCGCCACCGGTTGCGCACCGTTGTTGAGCAGCGGATGACAGGCGCGGCCACCGTGCCAGAGCTGCAGGAAGATCCGTCCGCCTTTGGCATGCACGGCATCAGTGACTTTTTTCCAGCCGGCGACCTGCGCCGCGGAATAAATGCCCGGCTCCATCCAGAACGAGGAATTGCCTTCCATCGCCATCGTCGCTTCGGCGATCAGCAAACCGCCGCTGGCGCGCTGGGCATAGTGCTCGACCATGATGTCGGTCGGCACATGGTCGGCATCGGCGCGGCAACGGGTCAGCGGCGCCATGAAAATACGATTGGGCGAGCTGATGGCACCGAACTGGATCGGGCTGTGTAACGTGGGCATGACGGAAGTATCTCCAGAAGGGATGGGGAATGGGGCAAGTGCTTAAACCGGGCAATTGAGCATTTTCGACATGGGGCTGTTGTTCCGGTTTTACAAGGCCTTCCGCGGATTTGTTTTATGATTGTCCTGAACGGCTGATCAATGGCCGGCTATTGTCCGGGGGGAGATATGGAACATTGGATCGGCAGACTGACACGCCGTGGTGCCGCGGTATTGGCGGCGGCGCTGGTGCTGGTGACTTATGCAGGCGCAGCGTTAAGCGCTGACCCCCAGGTTCCGAAAAACATCATCATCCTGTTTGCCGACGGTACCGCGCCCGTGCAATGGGATTTTGGCCGCCGCTCCAGTGAGTTGCTGCGCCAGCAGTCTTTCGCCACCACGCAGGTGATGTTCCGCGAAGGCACGCTGGGCCTGCTGTCGACGCAGCCGCATGGCTTTTATGTGACGGATTCAGCCGCCGCAGCGTCGGCGATGTCCACCGGCTTTAAAGTGGAAAACGGTGCGGTGTCGATTACCCCGGACGGCAAACCGCAGACCACCTTGATGCAGTCAGCGAAGGCCGCCGGTAAACGCATCGGTCTGGTGACGACGGCAACTGTTTACGACGCGACCCCGGCAGCGTTTGCCGTGAATGCCAAATCGCGGCGCGATTCGCAACTGCTGGTGGATCTGCTGTTCGACCTGCAGCCGGATGTGCTGATGGGCGGCGGTGCCGAGTATTTTCTGCCGGCAACGGTGCAGGGCGGTAAACGCAAGGACGGCAAGGACGTGATCGCCGCCTTCCGCGCGCGCGGCCACGACGTTGTCCGTGATATCGGCAGTCTGAAAGCGACGGGTGGCGACAGGCTGCTCGGCCTGTTTGCACTGGAGGACATGGATTTTGAAATCGACCGCGATCCTGACGTTCAGCCGTCCACTGCGGACATGGCTGCCGCGGCGCTGAAGGCGCTGTCGACGAACAGCCCGAACGGCTTCGTGCTGCTGGTCGAAAACGAAAACACCGACACCGCCGGCCATGCCAACGATGCGCCGTCATTGATGCGTGCCCTGTGGGCTTTTGACGATGCGGTCAAGGTCGCGATTGAATTCCAGCGCCGCAATCCGGATACGCTGCTGATTGTCACCGGCGACCATGAGACCGGCGGTTTTTCGCCGACCTATGCTCAAAAGGATCTCAGCTCGCTGTCCGGCAGCAACCGGTTTACCGCCGGCGATGAGCAGTTCCGCATGCTTGAGCGGGTGAGCATGTCGCTGGGCCGTTTACATGAACTGTTGGGTAAAAAACCGGGTAGTGAAGTGCTTGATCCGCTGCTGTCAAAACATTTTCCCTGACTGCGTTTTGATGAAGATCTGAGCGCGATGTTGCTCAGAGGCAAAAGCATTGAGCGTAAATTAAGCTATGTGCC
>CBHTVL010000446.1:0-2418 GCA_966096475.1 uncultured Burkholderiales bacterium | reverse complement strand
ATGCTGTTGCCGCTGACGTTCAACCTCGATGCGGTCGGTGCGATCATCATGCTGTCCGGTATCTACTACGGTACGCAATACGGCGGCTCGACGACTGCCATTCTGGTGAACCTGCCCGGCGAATCGGCTTCGGTGGTCACCTGTATGGACGGTTATGCGATGGCCCGACAGGGCCGTGCAGGCCCCGCGCTGGCGATTGCGGCGATCGGTTCGTTCTTTGCCGGCACGGTCGGCACGATCCTGGTTGCGCTGCTCGGACCGCCCCTGGCTGAAATCGCGCTGAAGTTCGGTGCTCCCGAATACTTCTCGCTGATGGTCATGGCGCTGATTGCGGCTGCTGTGCTGGCCCACGGGTCGATGCTGAAAACGATCTGCATGATCGTGCTCGGTCTGCTCGTCGGTATCGTCGGCACGGACGTCAACTCCGGCATGTCGCGTTTCACCTTCGGCGCTTCGGGTCTGGCAGACGGCCTGAGCTTCGTGGTCGTTGCGATGGGTCTGTTCGGTTTTGCCGAGATTCTGTGCAACCTGCAGGACAAGGCGGATACCGCAAGCCGTGACATCCTGAACCAGAAGATCACCGGCCTGATGCCGACCGCTACTGACATGAAAGCCGCTTTCGGCGCAATTGTCCGCGGCACGGCAGTCGGCGCGTTCTTCGGCACGCTGCCCGGCGGCGGACCGACGATCAGCGCGTTCTCGGCCTACGCGGTCGAGAAAAAACTGGCCAAGGATCCTTCGCGTTTCGGCAAAGGTGCCATTGAAGGTGTTGCTGCTCCGGAATCGGCGAACAACGCCGCGGTGCAGTGCGCGTTCATCACCACGCTGACCCTGGGTATCCCCCACGGTGCAACGATGGCGCTGCTGCTCGGCGCGCTGACGATTCAGGGTATCGCTCCCGGCCCGCAGGTCATGACCCAGCGTCCCGACCTGTTCTGGGGCCTGATTGCTAGTATGTGGATCGGTAACGCGATGCTGGTGATCCTGAACCTGCCGCTGGTCGGTCTGTGGATCAAACTGCTCAAGGTGCCTTACCGTTTCCTGTTCCCGGCGATCATGGTGTTCATGGCCATCGGTGTTTACAGCGTGAACAACCTTGACCTCGACATCTACATGACCATCCTGTTCGGCGTGCTGGGTTACATCTTTGTCAAGCTGAAGTGCGAACCGGCACCGCTGATCCTGGCGTTTGTGCTCGGACCGCTGATGGAGGAGAACCTGCGCCGTGCGCTGCTGATTTCGCGTGGTGATCCGATGGTGTTCATCACCCGTCCGATCAGCGCCGCGTTCCTGGTCGCCACTGCACTGCTGCTGACGTTCATGATCGTTCCCTCGTTCCGCAAGAAACGTGAGGAAGCTGTGGCTGACTCGGAAGCGCTGTAACCGGTCAGTTCCAGGCAGTTTTTGTTGTGAAGAAAGTTAAAGCACGCGGCATCTTGCCGCGTGCTTTTTTTTGAGGAGAGGAAAAAAAATGCAAACCAAATATAAAATGAAAACGCTTGTTGCCGGTCTGGTTGCTGCTGCGGTCTTTGCCGCACCGATGACCGCTGTAGCGCAGAATTATCCGACCAAGCCGATCCGGCTGGTTGTGGCCTTCCCGGCGGGCGGTTCGACCGACATCATTGCGCGTCTCGTGGCGCAACGTCTGGGCGAGAAGCTGGGGCAGCAGGTCATTGTCGACAATCGCGGCGGCGCTGGCGGCACCATCGGCACCGAAATTGCCGCACGTGCGGCGCCGGACGGTCATACCCTGACCATGGGCACCACCAGTACCCACGTCATTGCACCGGCGGCCTATGCCAAGGTCAACTATGACCCGGTCAAGGATTTCGATCCCATCACCCTGGTGGCTTCGACCCCGTACCTGCTGGTGCTGCATCCCGGTGTCAAGGCGAACAACCTGAAGGAATTTATTGCCCTTGCCAAATCGCAGCCGGGCAAGATGAACTACGCCTCGGCCGGGACCGGCTCAACGACGCAACTGGCGATGGAAATGCTCAACCGCGCTGCCGGCATTGATGTGGTGCACGTGCCTTATAACGGCAACGGCCCCGCCGGCGCCGCAACCCTGGGTGGTCAGGTGCAGGTGTTGTTCGGCAGCATGCCGGCGGTTCTGCCGCATGCCCAGGCCGGCCGTCTGCGCGCGATCGCGGTGGGAACGGCGCAGCGTTCGCCGGCATTGCCCAATGTGCCGACGGTTGCCGAATCGGGTTTCCCGGGATTTGAGGTTTCGCTGTGGCTGGGCTTTTTCGCGCCCAAAGGCACGCCGAAGCCGATCCTGACGCGCTTGCAGAAGGAACTGACTGACATCGCCAGCAACCCGGAGATGAAGGCACAGTTCGAAAAGAACGGCGCCAGCGCAGTGACCAATACACCGGCGGAAATGAATACGCTGATGAAAACCGAGCTGGAGAAATA
>CBHTVL010000445.1:0-2426 GCA_966096475.1 uncultured Burkholderiales bacterium | reverse complement strand
CGGTCCGCTGTGCACGATGATGCTCGGCGACATGGGCGCCGATGTGATCAAGGTCGAACCGCCCGGCGCGGGCGACGACACGCGCAGCTGGGGGCCGCCGTTTGCGGCCGGTGAATCGGCGTACTACCTCGGCGTCAACAGAAACAAACGCTCCATTACGCTGAATATGGCGGTGAAGTCCGGTCAGGAAGTGCTGGCCGGGCTGATCCGCAAGGCCGATGTGCTGGTCGAGAACTTCAAGGTTGGCACGCTGGAAAAGTGGGGCTTTGACAATGAATGGCTCAAGGCCAATGCACCGCGCGTCGTGCGTTGTTCGATCACCGGTTACGGTTCGGTCGGTCCCAAGGCCGGCTTGCCCGGTTACGATTTCATCCTGCAGGCCGAGTCGGGCCTGATGGGCATCACCGGCGAGCCCGACGGCACGCCGATGAAATACGGCGTGGCGATTGTCGACATCTGCACCGGCATGCTCGCCTGCAATTCCGTACTCGCGGCGCTGAATGCGCGGCACAGCACCGGCCGCGGCCAGCATGTCGAGGTGTCGCTGTTTGATTCCGGTCTGGCGATGCTCGCCAATGTTGCCGCCAATCATCTGGTCTCCGGTAAAAACGCCGGGCGCTTCGGCAACGGTCACCCGAACATCGTTCCCTATACCGCTTATCCGACGCGCGATGACATGATCGCCGTTGCCGTGGGTAATGACGGCCAGTTCACGAAGTTTTGCGCGGTGCTCGGTCATGCGGAATGGGCAACGGATGCGCGATTCACCAAAAATCCCGATCGCGTGATGAACCGCGATGCGCTGGATGCGCTGATCAAGACCGAGCTTGAACGCGAAGGCGCTGAAACCTGGATCGAACAATTGATGGCGGCGGGCATTCCCTGCGGCCGCATCAACAACGTGGCCCAGGCACTCGCTGCGCCGCACGCGATTGCGCGTGACATGGTGACCGCGGTCGAGCATCCGACTGCCGGCACCGTCAAAATGCTCGGCATTCCCTTCCGCTTCAGCGATACACCGGCGAGCATCCGCCGCGCGCCGCCGCTGCTGGGCCAGCACACCGAAGCCGTGCTGCGCGAAGAGCTGGGTTTCAGCGATACCCGTATCGCGGCGCTGCGCGCAGAAAAAGTTATTTAAAACAAATACTTATATATGATCACCGGACTCAGCCATGTTTCCATCGTGGTGCCCGATCTGGCCGCGGCGCTGGAAAAAATGCGTGCGACTTACGGACTGACTGCAGGCGAGATCAAGGTCAATGACGAGCAGGGCGTGCGCATGACTTACATCGATCTCGGCAATGCCAAGATCGAACTGATGGAGCCTTCACGTCCGGATTCGCCGATTGCCAAGTTTCTTGAACGCAATCCGAAAGGCGGCATCCATCATTTCTGCCTCGGTGTCGACAGCGTCGAGCAGACCACGAACACACTGACTGCCGCAGGCGTGCAGGTGCTCGGCGCCGGCAAGGTGCAACTCAACGTGCATGGCGAACGTATCGCCTTTGTGCACCCGAAGGATTTTCTCGGGGCATTGATCGAACTGGAGGAACACGGTGGCTGAACACAAACAGCAGCAGCGGATTTCCGGCGACAAACTGCGCGCCTTCATCGCGGCCTCCTTCGAGGCCGTTGCAATTCCGCGCGACGATGCCAAAGCCATTGCGCAACTGATGGCGCAGGCCGACATCAACGGTTCCGAAGGTCACGGCATATTCCGTCTGCCGCAGTACATCCGCCGCATCAAGGGCGGTGCGGTCAATGTGAAACCGGATATCCGCGTCGAGCGCGAGATGGCCGGCATGGCACTGGTGCACGGCGACAACGGCATGGGTCATCTGGTGATGAAATTCGCCACCGAAAAAGCCATTGAAAAAGCGAAGACCGCGGGCGTGGCCTGGGTCGGTGCGCGCTGGAGCAATCACGCGGGACCGGCGTCGCTGTACGCGAGCATGCCGCTGGCGCACAACATGATCGGTCTCTACATGGCCGTGGGCAGCGCCAACCATCTGCCGCCATGGGGCGGTCTCGACATGCTGCTGTCGACGAACCCGATTGCCGTGGCGGTACCGGCCGGCGAAGAGCCGGCGATCATTCTCGACATGGCGACCACGGTCGCGGCCTACGGCAAGGTCAAGACCAAGGCGCAGCGCGGCGAAATGATGCCCGAAGGCTGGATGATGGACCGTCAGGGCAATCCGCTGACTGATCCGAAACGCGCCAACGAAGGGTTCCTGCTGCCGATCGGCGGTTACAAGGGTTATGGCCTTGCTTTGGTGATGGGGCTGCTCGCCGGCAATCTCAATGCCGCGGCGATGGGCAGTCGCCAGACCGTGCAGAAGCCCGCCGCGACAAGCGCCGAGCCGGCGCAGATCGAACCCGAAGCGATGCTGGTGAAAACGCTGATCGAGATCCGCAATAACCGA
>CBHTVL010000444.1:0-2428 GCA_966096475.1 uncultured Burkholderiales bacterium | reverse complement strand
AGGCGTCATGACTCATCAGCAACTCCGCAGCCGCGCCGCGGTTGCTGCGGTCATACAGCCAGTTCATCGCATCGCGATAACCGCGCATGAAGCCGATCACCGCGGCCTCGTTGTTTTTGATCCATGAACGCTGCGCGAAGCCCGTACGTCCCTGATAACGGCCGAGCAGGTCGCGCGCCGTGCCGAGTTTGGTGAATCCCTGATCCGCCGCGATCTTGTCCAGCGGCGTCGCCAGCAGGCCCGCCGCGTAATTGCCGTCGAGCATCGCCTTGAGCCGCATCGGCCCGCCGCCGGTACGTTCGTAAGTCACATCGGCATCGGTCATGCCGGCACGGGCAATCATCTCGCGCAGGATGAAGGCATAACCCGTGGTCAGCGCATCGACCGCGATTTTTTTGCCGCGCAGATCGGCCACGGACTTGATGTCCGGGCTGGCCATCAGGCTCTGGAAACTGTCATCCACGCCCATAAAGGCCACCAGGTCGCACTGGCCTTCATATTCCGCCTCGCCCTGCCCCTCCTGATAAGCCACCAGATTGTCCATTGCGGTGACGGTGAGGTCGAATTTGCCCTCGATCAGATTCTTCATCAGGAACACCGAATTCGGCGTGTGCGTGATGTTGACCTCGATGCCGTGTTTCGAAAAAAACCCCTGACCCTGCGCCACCCAGGCCGGCAGCGAATATCCGCCGCCGAAAGTAATCATGTTCACGGTCTGCAGCGGTTTTTTGGCGTTGGACATTACCGGACTCTCAAAAAGGAATGCCCGCAACAATACACGACGCGCCGCAGCGTGAGTAGAATGCCCGCTCCCACCTCACTGCGAGCGATGCCACATCATGAACGCGCCTGTCACCCGTCGCTGGACCGAACAACGCTGGCTGATCGATAACGTGATCCGTTCCGTCGGCATCGACTGGGACCAGCCGCGCAGCATCAACTACAACGCGCCCTGCGGACCCGAAGCCAACGCCGACTTTGCCGCCATCCGCGAGCGCGTCAAAAAATACGCCGATATCTCCCCGGCCTTTGAAACCGCCGCGAAACGACGCGAAGCCAAGGCCAAAGCCGCCGAAGACGCCGGCGAAACCGTCACCGCGCGCCAGAACTATTTCATCGCCGCCGTGCAATACGCCGCCTCGCAGTGGCCTTACGACGAAAACAACGAAAAGAACCTCGCCCTCAACCAGCGCAAGCGCGAGTGTTACCTGAACTACGCCAAATACGCCGACCACAAAGTCGAGGCGGCGTGGATTCCCTTCCAGGGCAAGGCCTTACCCGGCTGGCTGCACCTGCCGCCCGGCTACAGCGGTGGAAAAATTCCGGCCGTGGTGGCGATCCCGGGCATGGACGGATTCAAGGAAGCCGGCGTGGCGATGTACGGCGACCGCTGGCTGTCGCGCGGCATCGCCGTGCTGAGCATCGAAGGTCCGGGGCAGTATGAAAGCGCCGTGCACAACATCCATGTCAGCATGGAAAACTGGACCGAAGCCGCGACGGCGATCATGAACTGGATGATCGCGCGTCCCGAAATCGACGCCCAGCGCATCGGCGTCACCGGTCAGAGCTTCGGCTCATTCTTCGCGACGATTTGCGCATCGGTCGAGCCGCGCTACCGCGCCTGCGCCGTCACCGCGACCTGCCTTGAGCCGGGCTTCCACACCATATTTGAAGAAGCCTCGCCCACCTTCAAGCAGCGCTTCATGTACATGTCCGGGTTCACCGACGAACAGGCCTTTGACCTGTTCCGCAAGACGCTGACCTGGGAGGGCCATGCCGGCAAAATTAAAGTGCCCTATCTCTGCGTGGCCGGCGAATCCGATGAACTGTCACCGCTGGCACATACCGAGCGCCTGCTGAAGACGCTGCAATGCCCGAAACGGCTGGTGGTGTACCAGGACAGCCGCCACTCCGTCGGCAATGTGCCTGCCGCAAGTCTCGGCCCCACGCCTGCCGTGCTGGTAGCCGACTGGATGAACGCGCGGCTCGCCGGCAAGCCCTTCACCAGCGAACGCTGGTTTGTCGAGGCCAGCGGGCGCGTGGTTACCACTGCTTACTAAACTCTGTGCTACCCCCTCTCCCGTAACCGGGAGAGGGGAGGAGTAAATCGTAAGCAATCGTGCAAATTATTCCGGCTTGATCCCGGCCGCCTTGACCACTTTCGCCCACTTGGTCACTTCCGAGCGGACCAGCGCGGAGAACTCCTCCGGCGTATTGCCCACCGGGTCGGCACCGCTGGCGAGGAAACGTTCACGCACGCCGGCATCCTGCAGCGCAAACACCACGGCCTTGTTCAATTTGGCGACGATGTCCTTGGGCATGTTCGCCGGTCCCATCAGGCCGTACCACTGCACGGCGTCGTAACCGGGTACACCCTGCTCGGCGATGGTCGGAATATCCGGTGCAATCTTGGAACGTGCAGCGCTGG
>CBHTVL010000443.1:0-2450 GCA_966096475.1 uncultured Burkholderiales bacterium | reverse complement strand
ACCGATTTTCGACGTCGTGGCTTCATGCTCCACTTTCGCCGTCGGGTTCTGCACCTCGATGTACGGGAAGGTATTGGCGCCGCATTTCGCGCCGATCAGCATCGAGTCGCATTGCGAAAAATTGCGCGCGCCTTCCGCCTTTGCGCCGATTTTCACCAGGCCACGATAGCTGTTGTTGGAGTAACCGGCGGAAATACCCTTGCTGATGATCGTGCTCCTGGTATTTTTACCGATGTGGATCATCTTGGTGCCGGTATCGGCCTGCTGTTTGTGATTGGTCAGCGCCACCGAATAAAACTCGCCGATCGAATTGTCGCCGAGCAGCACGCAGGACGGATATTTCCAGGTGATCGCCGAACCGGTTTCGACCTGGGTCCAGGAAATTTTCGAGTTGCGGCCTTTGCACAGTCCGCGCTTGGTGACGAAGTTGTAAATGCCGCCGACGCCGTTCTCGTCACCGGCATACCAGTTCTGCACCGTCGAGTATTTGATGTCGGCATCGTCCAGCGCGACCAGTTCGACCACCGCCGCGTGCAGCTGGTTGGTGTCGAACTTCGGCGCGGTGCAGCCTTCGAGGTAAGAAACCTTGGCGCCCTCTTCGGCGATGATCAGCGTGCGCTCGAACTGCCCCGAGTCCTGGGTGTTGATGCGGAAATAGGTCGACAGCTCCATCGGGCATTTGACGCCCTTGGGGATGAAGCAGAAAGAACCGTCGGTAAACACAGCGGAATTCAGTGCGGCGTAATAGTTGTCGGCAGTCGGCACCACCGATCCCATGTATTTCTTCACCAGCTCCGGATGGTTGTGCACGGCTTCGGAGATCGAGCAAAAAATGATGCCGACTTCGGCAAGTTTTTCCTTGTACGTGGTCGTCACCGACACCGAATCGAAAATAACGTCGACCGCAACGCCGGCCAGCGCCGCACGCTCATGCATCGGCACGCCGAGTTTTTCGAAAGTCCGCAGCAGCTCGGGATCGACCTCGTCCATGCTCAGCTTTTTCTTCGGCTTGGGCGCGGCGTAATAACTGATCGCCTGGAAATCGATCTTCGGGTAGTTGACGTTCGGCCACTGCGGCTCGGTCATCGTCAGCCAGTGGCGATAGGCCTGCAGGCGGAATTCCAGCAGCCAGTCCGGCTCGTTCTTTTTCGCCGAAATCATGCGGATGATGTCTTCGTTCAGCCCCTTCGGCGCGGTCTCGGACTCGATGTCCGTGACAAAACCGTGTTTGTAAGGCTGACTGACGAGGGTGTCTAAAACGCTGCTCATGAATGAATCCTGAAAATCCGGGGGAGGCGTTAACTGCCCGCCTTGACCGTAAAACTTTCGCCGCAACCGCAGGTGGCGTCGACGTTGGGGTTTTCCACCTTGAAAGCCTGCTTCAGGCCCTCACGCACATAATCAACAGTGGAGCCGTTCAGAAACTCCAGACTTTCGCCGTCGATCACCAGTTTGGCGTCATGCGCCTCAAACACCTGATCGCTGCCTTTGACGTCATCGGCATAGTCGTAGGTGTAGGCCCAACCCGAACAGCCGGTTTTTTTGACGCCCACGCGCAGACCCAACCCTTTGCCGCGTTTGGCGAGTTGTGCCTTGATCTGTTTCGCTGCACTTTCCGTCAGTTGTATCGTCATTTCAGACTCCTGAATTTCGCTCAGACCGCAACGGCCTGCATCGTACGCAGCCGCTGCAACACACCGGACAGCGCCTGCAAGAATCCATCGACCTGCCCGGCGCTGTTGTCCGCACCCAGTGAAAAACGCACGGCGCCGCGCGCCAGATCCGGCTCCACACCCATCGCCAGCAGCGTGCCCGAAGGTGCGTTATCGGTACTGGAACAGGCCGCGCCCGAACCCACCGCATAACCCGCCTTGTCGAGCTCGATCACCAGCGTCTCGCCATGAATGCCGCGAAACGCGAAATAAGAGGTATTGGGCAGTCGCGGTGCGTTTGCGCCGAAAATCACTGCACCCAGATTCACCAGCCCGCGCTCCAGCCGTTCACGCAAGGCCGCCAGCCGCGGCGACAGTTCCGCCAGCCGTGCCGCAGCGATTTCGCAGGCTGCGCCGAAACCGGCGATTGCCGGGACGTTTTCAGTTCCGCCGCGCAATCCACGTTCCTGCCCGCCGCCGGTCAGCACCGCACGCAAATCCAATCGCTTGTCGACCACCAGCGCACCCGCGCCCTTGGGGCCGTAAATCTTGTGCGCCGACAGCGTCAGCGCCTGCACATTCAGCGCGGCGAATTCCACCGGAATCTTGCCCAGCGCCTGCACGGCATCGGTGTGCATCACCGCGCCGGCACGTTTCGCGCGTTCGCCAACCGTCGCAACATCCTGGATCACGCCGGTCTCGTTGTTCGCCAGCATCACCGACATCAACGCCGTTTTTTCGGCCAGCGCGGCATCGACATCATTCAAATCGATGCACCCGTCGCGATTCACCTTGAGC
>CBHTVL010000442.1:0-2453 GCA_966096475.1 uncultured Burkholderiales bacterium | reverse complement strand
AGTGATTCGGCAACGGCCAGCGGATCAAAGTCCGGGGATGCAATGGCCCGCAGCAGG
This sequence comes from uncultured Burkholderiales bacterium, assembly GCA_966096475.1. Classification (GTDB taxonomy): domain Bacteria; phylum Pseudomonadota; class Gammaproteobacteria; order Burkholderiales; family SG8-41. Next base: position 2,396 of record CBHTVL010000442.1, on the reverse strand, counting down.
TCGCTGCGTCCTGAAAGTTCATCGTTTTCGGTCATTGCCTGCGCCAGCAGCGGTGCGCCCGAGGCCTGGGCCAGCGCTACTTCCGCGTCTTTGATGCCCTGCCCGGCCAGCCATGACAGCGCCAGCGCGCGATCCGGTTCATGTAAGGCCAGCTGGCGGCAGCGGCTGATAATGGTGCGCATCAGCCGGTGGGGCCGGTGGCTGATCAGCAGGAAATGGGTTTGGGCGGGCGGTTCTTCGAGATTTTTCAGCAGCGCATTCGCCGCGGCGACATTCAGCGCCTCGGCGGGGCTGACCAGAATGACTTTCCGGCCGCCACGATGGCTGGAAACATTAATAAAATCATGGAGTTCCCGGACCTGCTCAATACTGATCCAGGGGCTGGCCTTGGTTTTGGGGCCGGCTTCTTCACCTTCCGCAGCGGGTTCGCCGTCGGTGGGCGGGGTCAATTGGCGGAAATCGGGGTGCGCCCCCGTCGAAAACCAACCGCAGGAACTGCAGGTCCCGCAGGCCAAGCCGCCTGGAATCGGTTTTTCGCATAAAAGACCCTGCGCCAAGGCCATGCCAAAGGCCTGCTTGCCGATGCCGCGCGGACCGCGGATCAACAAAGCGTGAGCCAGCTGAGTCGGGTCTTTCAAGACCGCCTGCAGCGGCGATTCAAGCCATTTATACATTAATAATCAATTGGATAGATTGATTTTGGAAGGCAAATTATCGGGATTGGAGCATTATTCCAATAAATCAATAATAATCATATAGTTGAAACAATAATCTCGAGTTCTGCCTGAATTTCAGGAATGGTCCTTGCAGCATCAATTACGCGGATTCTTTGAGGATGTTCCTGCGCCCGCCTCAGATAGGCGGCGCGTACCCGGGCATAAAAATCCAGCTGCTCACGCTCAAAGCGATCCGGCTCACGGGCCGCGCGGGTTCTGGTTTTGCCAATTTCCGGCGCCAGATCGAAATAAAGGGTCAGGTCCGGCTGAAGGTCACCCTGCACCCACCGCTCCAATTCGGCAATCCGAGACCAGTCCATACCGCTGCCGCCGGCCTGATAGGCATAGGTGGCATCGGTAAAGCGGTCGCAGAGCACCCACTGCCCGGCAGCCAGTGCCGGGGCAATGACTTGGGCGATATGTTCGCTGCGGGCGGCAAACATCAGCAAAGCTTCGGTTTCCGGTTGGCGGGGTTCATGACTGTTGAGCAGCAGGCCGCGCAGGGATTCGCCCAGCGTTGTGCCACCGGGCTCCCGGGTAACTTTCAGGGCTATGCCTCTGATCTGCAGGTGCTCCTTCAGCCACTCCAGATGGGTAGTCTTGCCGGCGCCGTCCATCCCTTCCAGCGTGATGAAGCGGCCGCGGGTCATTGCCGCCCCCGCTTCTGAAACTGGGACACCGCCCGCTCATGTTCGGCCAGCGTGCGCGAGAATTTGGAGCTGCCGTCACCGCGCGCGACAAAGTACAGCGCGTCACTCGGTGCGGGATTCAGCGTGGCGCGCAAGGCATCAAGTCCAGGCATGGCAATCGGTGTGGGCGGCAATCCGGTACGGGTGTAGGTATTGTAGGGGGTATCGGTGAGCAGATCGCGTTTGCGGATATTGCCGTCGAAGGCGGCGCCCATGCCGTAGATCACCGTCGGATCGGTTTGCAGCCGCATGCCGATGCGCAGCCGGTTGATGAACACCGCGGCAACGAGACCGCGCTCGTCCGCCCGGCCGGTTTCCTTTTCGACGATTGAGGCCAGTATCAGCGCTTCGTCCGGCGACTGCAGGGGCAGATTCGGTGCACGGCGCGCCCATTCCTGTTCCAGATGTTTGCGCATCAGTTTGTGAGCGCGTTGCAGAATCGAGATGTCTGTCGTGCCGTCGCTGACATGGTAAGTATCCGGAAAAAACCAGCCCTCAGCCGAGGAAACGTTCATGCCCAGCTTTTGCAGTATCTCCGGCTCGGACAACGTTGCCAGTTCCTTGCGTACCCGGGGATTTTCCTCAAGCGCCTTGCGCATCTGGCCGAAGGTCCAGCCTTCGACAAAAGTAACCGCTGTCAGTGTCACGTCGCCGCGTGTCATGCGCTGCAATAGCCCCAGCGGAGTCAACGGCGCAGTAAGTTCGTAATTGCCGGCCTTGAGACGGCCGGATTCGCCGAGCAGTCTTGCCAGCAGTTCAAAGGGTTCCGGGCGGCCGATGATGCCGGCGGCTGACAGCTGTGCAGCTGCAGCCCTCAGGCCGCTGCCGGCACGCAGTTCAAAGGTCACCGGTGATTCCGGTAAACGCAGTTCGTCGCAGGCGTAGTAATACACCGCGGCGCCGACGATCAGCACGAACATCAGCAGCAGCAAGAGCAGTTTTTTAAACAGACGGATCAGCCAGCGCATGGAGCCATTTTCGCACGCGTGCT
>CBHTVL010000441.1:0-2464 GCA_966096475.1 uncultured Burkholderiales bacterium | reverse complement strand
CCCGCCGCCTGGAAAGCCGGCGGTGCAGATGCGCCGGTGGCCGAACGCTGGCTGGCATCGTTCAATGATCCGGCATTGACGGCACTGGTTGAGGAAGCGCTGAAATACAACGCCGACCTGCAGGCCTCCGCCGCCCGTGTCGAACGCGCTACCGGATTCCTGAAAGTCGCCAGCGCCTCGCTGCAACCGTCGGTGACGGCCGTCGGCATCACCGGCGGCAAATCGGGGGGTGGCGGTGGACTGGAGGGCGTGTTCCTGAACGCCTCGCTGGAACTGGATGTCTGGGGTCGCGTGCGTTACGGCCAGTCGGCCGCGGAAAACGACGCCGCCGCATTCGCCGCGGACTATGCCTACGCCCGCCAGTCGCTCGCGGCCATGGTCGCCAAGAGCTGGTTCATGGCCATCGAAGCCGGACTGCAGCAGTCGGTTGCCCAGGACATGCTGCGCAGCGCGGAATCGCTGCTGAAACTCGCGCAGGAGCGGATGCGCATCGGCAACGGCAACGAGCAGGCGGTTGCCGATGCCCGGGTAGCGGTGGCCAACTACCGCGACGCCGTACGGCAGATTGAACTGTCGCGCGAGCAATCGCTGCGCGCGCTCGAATCCCTGCTCGGACGCTACCCCGCAGCGGAAATCAAGGTCGCGGAGCAGTTTCCGGCAATGCCGGAGTCCGTGCCGGCCGGCATGCCTTCGCAGTTGCTGGAGCGTCGCCCGGATGTGGTGGCAGCAGAACGCCGTGTTGCCGCGGCCTTCAACCGCGTGGGCGAAGCGCGTGCAGCGCAACTGCCACGCATCAGCCTCACCGCCGGCGGCAGCGACGTCTCCAGCGATTTGATTGTTTTGAAGAATCTCGACAACCCGGTGTGGAGCTTCGGCGCCAATCTGATCGCGCCGCTGTATCAGGGCGGCGCGCTGCGCGCCCAGGTTGAAATCCGCAGCGCCGACCAGAAACAGGCCGTGGCCCAGTATGCGCGTGCGGGTCAGCGCGCATTCAGCGAAGTCGAGGGCGCACTCGCCGCCGAGCGCACGCTGCGCGAGCGCAACAGCCTGCTGTCGGCGGCCGTTCGCGACAATGAACGCGCGGTCGAGCTGGCGCAGATCCAGCACCGCGTCGGCAGCATCGACCTGCGTGGCGTCGAACAGCGCCAGCTGGCCCTGTATGCCGCACGGACCTCACAGCTCCGCGTACAGGGCGAACAACGCGCGCAGCGCGTGAACCTGCATCTCGCGCTGGGCGGCGGTTTTGAATAACGCAATCAGTTACCGGAGGGAATAACCATGGCGGAAGAACCCGGCTACAGCCAGGCAAGGTGGGCCAGACAGTTTGATGAAATTACCGGGGAAATCGCAAAGTACGCGTCGATCTGCCGCGTCAATCTGCTTGATCCGGGTAATATTCAGCGCGTGCTCAACGATGATGCCACTGTATGCGGGGCTCACAACGAGAGCGCCTTCAAGAAAATGCGCAGCCTGCTGATGATGCACTACTCGGTGCGCCAAAAAGCAGTGGCTGCACTGGGTCCGCAGGAAACGCTGAAAATCGTTGATGAAATTGTCGCGCGGCTGCGCGCACGGTTGGGTCAATAGTCCTGAAGCCCGCCTTGCGCGGACACCCTGCACAGAAAACGCCGTAATCGCAGCGGGTCATCCGCCGCGCGAATCTTCTCCGGCGGCGGGCACGGACTCCATGACCCAGGCATCAATCAGCGTATAGGCAACTGCCAGCAGCACCGGGCCGACGAAGATCCCGACGAGCCCGAATGACAGCAATCCTCCGATCACGCCGGCGAAAATCAGCAGCAGCGGCAGATCAGCGCCCTGCTTGATCAGAAAAGGCCGCAGCACGTTGTCGATCGTGCCCACGATCAGCGTCCACACCAGCAGAAACGTCGCCCATCCCGTGCTGTCGATCCAGAACAGCCAGGCCACCGCCGGTACCAGCACCAGCACCGGCCCGAGCTGTGCGATGCACAGCATGAACATCACGGCAGTAAGGACTGCGGCGAACGGAATCCCGGCAAGCGCCAGCCCGATGCCGCCAAGAATCGATTGCGCCAGTGCGGTCACCACCACGCCGAGCGCCACGCCGCGAATCGCCTGCCCGGCCAGCCGGACTGCATTTTCGCCACGCACCGGTGCCAGACGCATGCTGAACCGCAACATCCAGCGCGCCCAGGCCTCGCCCTCCGCATACAGCAGCGCCGACAAAACCACGGTCAGCAGGAACTGGGCGAATACCATGCCGAAACTGCCGACCTCGGACAGAAACCAGCGGGTTGTCACACCGACATAAGGCTCGGCCTGCGTCGCCAGCTCACGCACGCCCTCGGCAGCAATGGATTGCCAGGCGGCAACGGCGCGTTCGCCAACCAGCGGCAAGGCTCGCAGCCACTCCGGGGGCGGCGGCAGCCGGAATCCTGCGACTTCCTTGCCCCAGGCAACAATTTCATCGGCATGATCCACG
>CBHTVL010000440.1:0-2484 GCA_966096475.1 uncultured Burkholderiales bacterium | reverse complement strand
CACGGAAACGCAGTTTCGCGGCCTTCAGCGCCGGAACGATGGCGCGCAGATGGCCGCGCGTGCGCGTCAGTATCGCCACCTTCGCCGCCGGATCCGCGGCGCGTGCGGCCAGAACGATGTCCGCAACCTGCCTTGCTTCGGCAGAGCCGTCATCATCAAACAAGGGATGTACATGAACCGCGGTGCCGGGCAATACGGCGCGCGTCGGCACCGATGCGGTGTACGGCACCGCACCGGAGACAATGCTTTCCGCGGACGGCAGAACGCGCGCAAACGCGGCATTGACCCAGTCGACGATGCCCGACTGCGATCTGAAATTCGAGGACAGCGCAATCGGATGCAGCTCGACCCCGGCAATACCTTCGGCGCGCGCACGCAGGAACAGCCCGACTTCGGCTTCACGAAAACGGTAGATCGACTGCATCGGATCACCGACCGCGAATACGGTACGTCCGTCATCCGGCAGCCAGCCGGCGGTCAGTCGCGCCACCAGTTCGTACTGGCTGATCGAGGTGTCCTGGAATTCGTCGATCAGCAGATGATGGATGCGGTAATCCAGCGCGAGTGTCAGATCGGTCGGCGCATCATCGGTACCGAGCGCCAGCAACGCGCTCTGCGCAACCTCGGTGAAGTCCACCTGCCGGCGCGACTGGAACACCAGCTTCAGCTGGGCGACCGCCTGCGGCAGCAGGCGCAGGATGGCGCCGAGCACCTGCCACTGGCTGTCGCTGTATTGCGCAGGAGGCAGCAACCGCATGTCCGCCAGCGCCATGCGCAGATCCCGCGCCTGCTCCAGCGCCGCAAACAAAGCCAGCGCACGCTCTTTCCACGGCTGCGCCTCCTTGCCCGCGGGAAAACCTTCGTTTTTGGTCAGGCGCTTGCGCCACGATCCGTCAGCGGTCAGGAGTACGCCGGCCAGCGTCGTCCAGCCTTCAACTTCATCGGAAAAATGCCCCAGCCCCAGATTACCGAAAGCGTAGCCGGCCAGTGCGGACCATTCGGCTCCAACTTCATGCGGAACTGCGTTGCGCAAACGCTCGAGAGCCTGATCGCGGGCATGCTGCAATGCCGCCTCCAGTTCATCCCGCTCACGACCATGCACATGCCGCAGCCACTGGTCGCGCCGCGCCAGCATATCGACCAGCAGGTCTTCAGTTCGCGCAACATCGTTGTCGAGATGTGCCAGGACGGTTTCAACATCGGTCGCAACAGCAGCGTTTTCATTAACCAGCGCAATCGTCGCCTGCGCAGCCTGGCGATAGAGTACCTCGGCATCTTCGACGCTGTCGGGCTGCGCACCGAAACGCGACAACACCGGCATCTGCCGCGTCAGGCCGGCGCAAAGGGAATCAATGGTCTGGATGCGCAGCTGCGCGGGATTCTCGACGAGCTGCCAGCCGGCTTCGCGATCGCGCTTCAGCGCGGCGGCGGCCAGTTGCAAGGTCAGTTTTTCATGTTCGGATTCCGGCGCCTTCTCCGACTGCGCATCGGCCAGGGCCTGCAGCACGCGCTCGCGCATTTCACCGGCGGCTTTTTTGGTGAACGTTACCGCAATGATTTCTTCCGCGTTGTTCACACGCGCAAGCAACAGCAGATAACGCTGGATCAGCAGCTCGGTTTTTCCCGAGCCGGCCGGCGCCTGCACGATGAAGGAGCGGCGCGGGTCCAGCGCCTCGCGGCGTTGCGCGAGATCGGGGATGGCCGTCGTCATTCGCCACTCTCCCCGTCGGTCACCGGCTCGCCGAGGCGTTCGCGGATACGACAGAACGGCTGCTGGTCACAATACTGACAGGTCTGCGGATAGCGTTTGGGATCCACGGCAGAAACACCATCGGCAAACTGCAGCGCGATGCGCTCCAGATCCTCGCCCCAGGCCGCAACCAGATCCGTCCACGCCGGATACTGTTCATTGTGTTTGGAATCAATATGGGCTTTGATGCCGGGCAAGAGATCACCGTCGCGCGCCAGTCCGACATAGGCCATCTTTCCGGTGCGTACCTGCGCGAAAGCCACCGCGGCAGCATCCGGCTCCGCAGTCAGCAGATACAGCGGCAACTGCGGCTCTTCGGGGCGCTCACCGAGCATGTCGCCGGCATTGGCTTTGCCGGTTTTGTAATCAATGATGATGCGGCGCCCGTCGGCGGTTTCATCAACACGGTCGAGCCGCGCATTAAGCTGCAGTCCGCCGATGGCCATGCCGCGTTTATCCTCGACCGCCAGTACGGTAAACGCACCGCGCCTGCGGTCTTCGTCCAGCCAGGCGCGCGCGAGATTCATCAGACGCCGCTTTTCGATGTCGGCAAAACGGCCCGACAATGCTGTCGGACGCTCGCGCCGGATGCGCTCCATTGCAGCATCGGCTGCGACATCCAGCAGCACATTCAACGCATCGGCACTCAATGCCTGCAGCGCATCACTGCTGCGCAACTGCGCCCACACTTTTGCCAGTACGTTATGCACCAGAGTGCCGCGCTCCAGGGCGTC
>CBHTVL010000439.1:0-2486 GCA_966096475.1 uncultured Burkholderiales bacterium | reverse complement strand
TCACCCGTCGCGGGATCACCGGACTCAGCGCATTGCGGTATTCGCAAAGCCGGTAAACCAGCGTCTTCTTGATGTCCTTGAGCACTGCAAACCCGCCTGCCATGTCGCCATACAGCGTGGCGTAGCCGGTACCCATTTCGCTCTTGTTACCGGTGGTCAGCACGATCGCACCGGTCTTGTTCGACATCGCCATCAGCAGTGTGCCGCGGATGCGCGCCTGCAGATTCTCTTCGGTGACGTCTTCCTTCAGCCCGCGGAATTCGTCCGCGAGCACGGTACGGAAACAGTCAAACATCGGACGGATCGCGATTTCCGAATACTTCACCCCCATGGTCTGCGCCTGCGCCTTGGCATCCTCGCAGCTCATGCCCGCGGTGTACTGCGAAGGCATCATCACCGCGTGCACCTTGTCGGCACCCAGCGCATCCACCGCCACCGCCAGCGTCAGCGCCGAATCAATGCCGCCGGACAAACCCAGCAATGCGCCGGGGAAACCATTCTTTCCCAGATAGTCGCGCACGCCCATGGTCAGCGCAGCGTAAACATCCTGCTCCAGCGTGGTCACCGGGGCGATTTCGCCCTTCTTCGGCACACCGCCGGCCAGCTCAACCAGCGCCACCACTTCCTTGAATGCCGGGAACTGATGCGTCAGTTCGCCACGGCCGTCCACCGCAAAAGAAGCACCGTCAAACACCAGCTCATCCTGGCCGCCAACCTGATTGGCGTACACCACGGACATGCCGGTCTTGCCGATGCGTTCACGCACCACCTCGTAACGCGTCAGTTGTTTGTTGACGTGGTACGGCGAAGCATTCAGCACCAGCAGCAACTGGGCCCCGGCATCGCGCGCTGCACGTGCCGCCGGCTCCTCCCAGACGTCGGCGCAGATATTGATGCCGACGCGCACGCCTTCATGCTCGAACACGCAGGGCGCATCCCCGGAATCGAAGTAACGCTCCTCGTCGAACACCGTGTAATTCGGCAGCGTGCGTTTCAGGTAGGTGGCAATGATTTTGCCGTCGCGAATCACCGAAGCCGCGTTATAACGTTTGCCGCCGATCTGGTGCGGATGCCCCAATACCAGAGCAATGCCGGTGACTTCAGTAATCAGGCGCTGGAACACGCGGTCGCAGGCCTGAAAAAAATCATCCCGCAACAGCAGGTCTTCCGGCGGATAACCCGATAATGCCAGTTCGGTAGTCAGCAGCAGACTCGCGCCGGAAGCCTTCGCCCGTTTGGCGGCATCGCTGATTTTCGCGGCATTGCCGTCGAGGTCGCCCACCGTCACATTCAGCTGTGCAATCGCTATTTTCATAGCGCTAATATATCATCGACACGCATGCCTTTTGACGCGACGCCGCCGTGAACCTGCAAGTCGCAACATCCCTTGATGACGTTGATCCGCAAGCCTGGAACCGGCTGGCCGGCGATGATCCGTTCCTGCAATACGCCTTCCTGCACGCCCTGCACGAAACCGGTTGCGCCTGCCCGGATACCGGTTGGACCCCGCAGTACCTGCTGCTCAAGGACGGGGATGCACTCAACGGCGCCATGCCGCTGTATCTGAAGCAGCACTCCTACGGCGAATATGTCTTCGACTGGGCCTGGGCGGATGCCTACCAGCGCCACGGTCTCAGCTACTACCCGAAATTGCTCAGCGCCATCCCGTTTACCCCGGTGGTCGGCGCGCGCATTCTTGCCGTGGAGTCACGCCATCGCGACCGCCTGATCGCCGGTGCTATGGAACTGGCCGGACAAAACGGCATCTCGTCGCTGCATATCCTGTTCCCGGCTGAAACGGATCTGACCGACCTCAAGCGCCACGGGCTGATGCTGCGTCAGGGCCTGCAATTTCACTGGCGCAATGACGGCTACACCGACTTTGAACAGTTTCTGTCGCAACTCAGCCACGACAAGCGCAAAAAAATCCGCCAGGAACGGCGCAAGGTACGTGATGCCGGCATCAGCTTTGACTGGCTTGAGGGTCCGGCCATCGGCGAACAGGACTGGAAATTTTTCCACCGCTGCTACCGCCAGACTTACCGCGAACACCATTCCTCACCCTACCTCAGCCTGGCGTTTTTCCAGCGCGTCGGCGCGGCAATGCCCGGAAATTTTGTGCTGGTCCGTGCACTGCGCGAAGGCCAACCCGTCGCTGCCTCACTGCTGGTGCGCAACGCCACCCGTCTGTATGGCCGGCACTGGGGCGCCGTCGAACATCACCCCATGCTGCATTTTGAAACCTGCTATTACCAGGCCATTGAATACGCCATCGCCCGCGGCTTGCAGGTCTTCGAGGGCGGCGCACAGGGCGAACACAAGATGGCGCGCGGCCTGCTGCCGGTCACCACGCAGTCGGCGCACTGGCTGGCGCATCCCGAATTCGCCGAGGCCGTCAGCCGCTATCTGGAACGCGAAACCGCTTTGCTCGATGAACATGGCCGCACGCTGGCTGAACGCAACCCCTTCAAATCCGCTTGAATCGG
>CBHTVL010000438.1:0-2489 GCA_966096475.1 uncultured Burkholderiales bacterium | reverse complement strand
CCGGGCGTCATGGTTGTCCATCCCTCGGTGCCGGTCAAAAGCGTCAAGGACCTGATCGCGTTCGCCAAAACAAAACCCGGCGAAGTGCTCTATTCCTCGTCGGGTCAGGGCTCGGGCCAGCATCTCGCGATGGAAATGTTCGCGCAGATGACCGGCACCAAAATGACCCACGTGCCGTACAAGGGCACCGCGCCGAGCATCACCGATGTCGTCGCGGGACGTATCACCGTCACCATCGCCAGCGTAATCTCGACACGCCCCTTCTTCGACTCGGGCAAGCTGCGGGTACTCGCCGTGGTCGGCCCGAAACGCACGCCGGCATTGCCGCAGTACCCGACCGTTGCCGAATCCGGCGTTCCCGGCTTCGGTTTCGACAACTGGTACGGCCTGTTCCTGCCCGGCACCGCACCCATGGCACTGGCACAGCGCATCCAGCAGGAAGTGGCCAAAGCCGTCAATGCACCGGACGCGCAGAAACTGCTGATCGCCCAGGGCCTCGACCCCATCGGCAACACGCCGGAAGAGTTCGCAAAAATGTACATCGATGAAATGAACCGCTGGGCCAAGGTCGCCAAAACCATCGGCATGCAGGCGAACTGATCACCTGAAGCAAAATATCAACCCGATACAGGAAACAGCATCGCAATGAGCAACGAATTCCGCGTCATGACCTCCGGCGCTTTCACCGCCGCCTATAAAGCGCTGATCCCGCAACTCGAACAACTCACCGGCAAAAACATTGTCACCGTCACCACCTCCATCGGCACCGGTGACACCTCGATCCCGAACCGCCTGAAACGCGGCGAAGTCGCGGATCTGGTCATCGTTGCCGACGGCGTGCTGCGCCAGTTCATCGCCGATGGTTATGTACAGCACGAAGGCGCAACCGTCATTGCCCGCTCGATGATGGGCTTTGCGGTGCGCGCCGGCGCACCCGACCCGAAAATCAGGACCGCCGATGACCTGCGCAAGGCGCTGCTCGCGGCCAAAGGCATCGGTTACTCGGCCAGCGAAAGCGGCAAGTACTACACGACGGAGATGGTGCAGCGCCTCGGCATCGCCGATCAGGTGCTGCCGAAAAGCCGGCTGGTCGGCAGCGGTGAGCGTGTCGGTACGGTAATCGCCCGCGGCGAACTCGATTTCGGCTTCCAGCAGATGAGCGAACTTCTTCCGGTGCCGGGCATCGCCCATGTCACGCCGCTGCCGCCGGAATTGCAGAAAGTATCGAACTTCACCGCCGGCGTCGGCGCCAACTCGCCGGATCCCGCGCTCGCCCGCAAGGCCATCGCCCTGCTCGCATCAAAAGAGGTCCATGCAGCAATCGCCGCCAGTGGCCTGGAGCCGGTCAGCGCCTGAAAAAACAAAGGCGGCCGAAGCCGCCTTTGTTACCGCTGTTTCCGTGACCGCTGCTTGCCACAGCGGAGTCCGTAGAACTTGTCCGATAGCCGCTTATTCGATACCGGCCGCCACAAACAGCGGCTTGCCGGCTGGTCCGCCGAGAAATTTCACCAGGGCCAGCGCGGCGTCCTTCTGCGTGCCCGCAGTCATCACCGACGCGGTATATGACGTGTAGTTCTGGATTTCCGGCGGCAGCGGGCCGACGTAGCGCAGCCCCTTTTCCTTGTAGAGCAGGATTTCGGTGATGGCGCCGAAGCCGACTTCGCGGCCCTTGCCCTTGAGCACATGCTCCATCACTTCTGCGCCGGTGGTGTAACGGGCGGCCTTGCCCTGCACCTGCTCATAGATGCCCCATTTTTTCAGCAGGTTTTCAAAATAGATGCCGGTGGACGCCGTGTTGAAGGTGATGGATTCAGCTTCGAGCACGGTTTTTTTGATGTCATCGGCCGTGGCAATCGCCGGCACCGGGGCGCCGGGGCGGATGGCCACACCGGAACCGACTTTGCCGACATCGAGGCCGCCCGCATCCACCTTGCCTTCCTTGGCAAAACCGGCAATCGCCGCCGGCGGTGCGATCACCACGTCAAAAGTATCACCGGCGCTGATGCGCTTCTGCATCTGCGGCGTGGTGTTAAAGGTAACTTTGACCTTGTGGCCGGTAGCCTTCTCGAAAGCATGAACCGCGGCATGCACGCCGGGTTCCACGGCACCGCCGCTGATCAGGGTCAGTTCTGCGGCGTGGGCCGCGGTGGCCAGCATCAGGCCCGTGAGGGCTGCAATCATCCGTTTCATCGTGTCGCTCCGTCAGTGGTTTCAGGAAATTCCGGTTTCAGCAAAAATCATTTTCGCTTCGGCAGAGGCCAGGCGCTGCGCCAGTGCAGCTGCAGCCGCCGGTGCTCCGGCGGTGGCCGCCGCCTCATAGCGGGTGATGTTCTGGATTTCATCGGGCAATGGCGCGGCCAGCTTGACCTTGCAGCCCTTGTCGATCATCACCATCAATTCGGAGATCTGCGCCAGTCCCACCGCGCGCAGCGGATGATCGGCCACCGCCTGCATGAGTTCGACCAGCGCTTCGATGGGCGGGTCGAGTT
>CBHTVL010000437.1:0-2493 GCA_966096475.1 uncultured Burkholderiales bacterium | reverse complement strand
GGTCATCAGGCACAGCGCGATCAGGCAGCGTGCATTGTCGGTGCCGTGGACGTGCTGCGAAATGCCCATACCCCAGAGAATCATCGAGGCTTTGGATGTCGCATAAAGCCGCGCCACTGCCTTGATGGTGTCCGCCGGGATGCCGCACAAGGGCGCCATCACTTCCGGGCTGTAACCTTCAACGTTTTTCTTCAGATCTTCATAACCGATGGTGCGTGACTTGATGAAGTCCTCGTCAACCAGTCCTTCATGGACAATGACATGCATCATCGCATTGAGCAGCGCGACGTCGGTATCCGGCTTGAACTGCAGCGAATGCGTAGCGTGGCGCGACAGCTCGTTGCGCCGCGGATCGGCATAGATCAGTTTCGCGCCGTTTTTCACCGCATTCTTGATCCAGGTCGCCGCCACCGGGTGGTTGGACAGCGGATTGGCGCCGATCAGGAAAATCACTTCTGCGTGTGCCACATCATTGACCTGGTTCGACACCGCGCCGGAACTCACGGCTTCCATCAGCGCCGCCACACTTGAGGCATGGCACAGCCGCGTGCAATGGTCGACGTTATTGGAACCGAAGCCGGTACGCACCAGTTTCTGGAACAGATAGGCTTCTTCGTTACTGCCCTTGGCGGAGCCGAATCCGGCCAGCGCCTTGTTGCCGTACTGGTCGCGGATACCTTTCAGTTTGCTGGCAGCAAGATCCAACGCCTCTTCCCAGCTCGCTTCACGGAAATGCTCCAGCGGATTCGCCGGGTCCATCGTGAAATCAGCGTGTTTGGGTACACCGGGCTTGCGGATCAGCGGCTTGGTCAGACGCTGCGGGTGATGCGCATAATCGAAGCCGTAACGGCCTTTGACGCACAGCCGGCCGTGATTCGACGGACCGTCGCGGCCGTCGACCGACATGATCTTGTTGTCCTTGACGTTGTAAGTCAGCTGACAACCAACACCGCAGTATGGGCACACCGAGTGCACCTGTTTGTCGGGTTTGACCAGCCCTGCTTCGCGCGCCGGCATCAGCGCGCCGGTCGGGCAGGCCTGGACACATTCGCCGCAGGCCACGCAGGTGGATTCGCCCATCGGATCACCGAGATCGAACACGATTTTGGCGTGATCGCCGCGGAAAGCGTAACCGATGACGTCATTGACCTGCTCTTCGCGGCAGGCGCGCACGCAGCGCGTGCACTGAATGCAGGAATCGAGATTGACCGCGATGCCGTGATGCGACAGATCGGCCTGCGGCTGATGGCGCGGCGCAAAACGCGGCTTGCCGACCTGCAGTTTGCCGGCCCAGTGATCGAGCTCGGAATTATTGGTGTGACGCTGCTCCGGCATGTCCGAAAGCAGCAGCTCCATCACCATTTTCTGCGACGCCACCGCACGCGTACTGTTGGTGGTGACTTCCATGCCCGGCGAGGGATTACGGCAGCACGACGCTGCCAACACACGCTCGCCCTTGACCTCGACCACGCAGGCCCGGCAGTTGCCGTCGGGCCGCAGGCCTTCCTTGTAGCACAGGTGCGGAATCTCGACGCCGTGGCGCTTAGCGGTCTGGATGATGGTTTCCGACGCGTAGCCGACGACGTCCTTGCCGTTCAGTTTGAACTCGACCGGCATTGCGGCGAGTTCGTCTTTGCTCATTGCAGTCATGGCTGTAACTCCGGTATGACGCAGCGCAGTCGCGCCTGCATCCCTACTCGACTTCCTTGGGGAAATACTTCATCACAGTGCGGATCGGGTTCGGCGCTGCCTGCCCCAGACCGCAGATCGACGCATCGGCCATCGCGCCTGACAACTCTTCGAGCAGGCCGCGGTTCCATTTCGGCGCCTCCATCAGCTGCAGCGCTTTTGCGGTGCCGACACGGCAGGGCGTGCACTGGCCGCAGGATTCTTCCGAGAAGAACTTCATCACGTTGCGCGCTGCGCCGCGGGCCTTGTCCTTGTCGGAGAAAATGATTACCGCGGCAGAACCGATGAAACAGCCGTATTGATTCAGCGTATCGAAATCCAGCGGGATATCGCCCATCGACGCCGGCAGGATGCCGCCCGACGCACCGCCCGGCAGATAACCGTAGAACTGGTGGCCCGGCAGCATGCCGCCGCAGTATTCAGCAATCAGTTCCTTGACCGTAATGCCCGCCGGCGCCAGATGCACGCCGGGCTTTTTCACGCGACCCGACACCGAAAAGGAACGCAGACCTTTGCGGCCGTTGCGGCCGTGACCAGCAAACCAGTCGGCGCCTTTTTCCAGGATGTCGCGCACCCAGTACAGGGTTTCCATGTTGTGCTCGAGCGTCGGGTAACCGAACAGGCCGACCTGAGCCACATAGGGCGGACGCAGCCGCGGCATGCCGCGTTTGCCTTCGATCGATTCAATCATCGCCGACTCTTCGCCGCAGATATAGGCGCCCGCGCCGCGGCGCAGGAATATCGGCGGCAGCGGGCAGGGCGGATTCGCCTGCAGCACCTTGATTTCTTTCTCAAGAATTGCCC
>CBHTVL010000436.1:0-2500 GCA_966096475.1 uncultured Burkholderiales bacterium | reverse complement strand
TCCGCCGCTGAAGGAAGTTACTGAAGAAGATCAGCGCAAGGATTTCCTGCGTTGGTCGCTGAAAGACCAGGATCTGCTGAAAAACCTGACCATGCCGATGTACCTGGTCAACGGCAAGATCGACCACCTGACACCCATCGGCAATCTCTACATGCTGCTGGAGTCCGGACCGGCCGACGGCCGCGTCGCCCGCGTCTATCCGGATGACGGCCATATCGCCGCGAAGAACGAACGCGAGTGGGGCCCGGCATCCTGGGCCTGGCTGCGCGGCGTGCTGACCAAGGGCATGAAACCGGCGAAACCGGCTGTAAAACGCGTGATCAGCTTCACGGTCAACAAGCCGGCCAAAGCCAAGCCTGTTGCCCCGAAAAAAGCTGTCAAGAAAAAAGTGGTCGCCAAAAAGTAACTTCGCAAGTATCACCAAAAACGGCGCGCTTTCAGTGCGCCGTTTTTATTTTGACGGTTCACGCCAGGTGCATCACGCCGCTATTGCCGGGTCACAAGATCCCCGATTGCCCGCCATGAATCACATTCACTGGCCCCTCGTGAGCGGTTGTCGCTGACGATTTTCTCTGCACGCCCGATCACTTCATTGGCACCTTGCCGATCGCGCTCCGTACGCATCGGCGCCGATTTCATCGACTGCGGCATGCCGTTCACCATGTCGCGGCATTGTCCTTCGGTCGGTGTTTTATTCTGGGCAACAGCCGGCGTCACTGCCGCCAGCGCCATACAAACGATCAGGACTCTGACAGCCTTCATCTTCAATCCCCCTCATCAACCTCGAAAGTCCGCACTGCATATTTCCGGCAATACCTCTCCGATCGGCAAACGCACCACCGCATCGGCGACATCATCAAACTGCGTCGCCCCGGCATTGATGATCACCAGCCGTGCGCCGGCATCAAGCGCGCGCGGCACCGCGCCGGCGACCGGATAGACCTGCAGCGTGCTGCCGATGGCGATGAACAGGTCACCTTCGGCGGCAACGATCATCGCGCGTTCGATCACTTCCGGAATCAGCTGCTGACCGAATGAGATGGTGTCGCTTTTGAGCAGGCCGCTGCATTCGAGGCATTGCGGATCTTCTTCGCCGGCACGCACGCGGTCGAGCGTTTCCTGCATCGGGCCGCGCCAGCCGCAGGACAGGCACATCACCCGGTGCAGGGTGCCGTGGACCTCGATCACTTTTTCGAATGAAACGCCGGCGCGCTGGTGCAGGCCGTCGATGTTCTGGGTGATCAGCGCGTGCAGCTTGCCGCGCTGCTCCAGCGCCGCAAGTGCGCGATGGCCGTCGTTGGGCTGTGCGGTCCACGCCGGATGCGCAAGACGAGACTGCCAGGACAGTCGGCGCACTTCGGGATCGGTCGTGTAGTACCGGATATCGGACATGCGCTCGGCTTTGGGGTTGAGTGTCCACACACCCTGTGGGCCGCGGAAGTCCGGAATGCCGGAATCGGTTGAGATGCCGGCGCCGGTGAGCACGACAACGCGCTGCGCAGCGTCAATCCAGCTGCGGATGCTGCCGAGGTCGGGCTTACCGTTCAGTTGCGGATGATGCCGCAGCCCCGGTGGCCGCACCACAGCAGCGCAAGACCACATCGCCCCGGGGTGCCAAAGCCCGTCCCGCGCATCTATTCAGGTCCCAATCACCGGAATGGCCTGAATGCCGCAATTTTTTTGATGCAGGAACTGAAAAATTAACAGTTATTGCGTAGCAACATTGAAACAAATGGATGCTCTAATGATTATCGCATCACATTGATTTATATAACCTTATTTATCGTGATGCTTTTTACCGCGAAGCACTATAAAGGAGTCTGCCATGAGAACCGTTACCAATGAAGTCACCAGTACCGGTAGCACCGAACTGCTCGCCCGTGTCCATCTGACTGCCGTTGACCGCCGCCGCGCTGAAGTCGCTTTGCTGCGCGGTGAAGCGCTGGCCGACCTGCTGCTGGGCGCCGCACGCATCGTGAAAGGCTGGCTTGAACATCAGCCGCAACACGCAAACAATCCGCGGCAGCTGAAATCCGCCGGCTGATTCCAGCAAGCGGACGCGCTGCGTAAACACGCGGCGCTGCGGTAACACCGGCGAACGGCCGGTGGGTGAAGCTGCGCCTGCGGCCGTTATAATCGGGCGGAAACATGCCGCTCGCCCTGCTCCTCGTCCTCATCAGCGTCACCTTCATTACGATGAAGGGCAGCCGCATCCTGATGACGCTGTATGCGGTTGATCTCGGCGCCGGCCCCTTCGAGACCGGCATCCTGTTTGCGCTGTACGGCCTGTTTCCGCTGCTGCTGGCGATCGCCGCCGGTCGTCTCGCCGACCGCTTCGACAACCGCCTGCTGATGTATTGGGGGCTTGGCACTTACACCGTCAGTCTGGTGCTGCCGTATTTTTTCCCGTCGCTGGCGATGCTTTATTTCGTGGCGCCGCTGTGGGGTTTCACCAGCATGCTGTGGGTGGTGGCGACACAGAATCTGGTCGGCGTGCTGT
>CBHTVL010000435.1:0-2500 GCA_966096475.1 uncultured Burkholderiales bacterium | reverse complement strand
ATTCAAAGTGAAACGGAAAAGGGCGTCACCCAATTGCTGGGTGAAAAAGCATTTAAAACCTACCGGAGCCGCGGAGGCTATTGGATGCGCAACGTCAGCCAGTAACTCAACAGCTTCAGCCGCCCCGCCTTTTAATTCGGCTTCATGTTGACGCGCGCCTGCTCAGCCTCCTCGGGTGACAGGTTGTCGATCTTGTCTTCGAGCCACGGCGTCGAACACACCACGGCATAACGCGCATGTTTGCGCACCTGCAAGCGGTAACGCTCCCCCTTGGGCACGCAAACAATGTCTCCGGAGGAAACGGTTTTGCGTTCGCTGCCGGTCTGCGCATCGATGCTGCCGCTCAATACCTAAACAAACATCTCTCGCGCGGAAACCGCTTCCGGTTCGTCATAACCCGCCGGCACCTCGAACAGGCCGAAAGCCAGACGCTGGCCCTCGATCCAGCTCACGCAGCGACCGGAACGCGCCGGCGCATCGAGACTGTCGAGAATCGGGTGAAAACACACCGGCAGGCCTTCGATGATCGCCTGCGACTGGCCCTGGGTTTTCTGGTGCTTGTCCTTGTCGCCGACGTTGTACTTTTTGTTGACCTCGGCGACCGTCATCGCCTTGTCCGGCACCGCCTCGTCTTCGGCCAGACCGACCACCGTCCAGGTCTTGTCCTTGATGTAGAGGTATTGCAGGTTGCCGTCTTCGGTGGCCTTCATCGAATGACGCGCAAAAGCCGGCGCATGCACAAAGGTACCTGGCGACACGACGCGGCGATCCTTGCCGACAATGGCGTTGATCTTGCCCTTGGTCGGAAAAATCAGCAGTTCGTTCGGGTGATAGTGCAATTCCGAACCGGTGCCTGCGTTTTTGTGCAGCAAGCAGAAATACATGTAACGGCCGTCGATCACCGGGGCTTTGCCCGTGGACAGATGCGGCGTCAGGTAATTGCTTTCGAAATCCTCGAAACGATAGAAAGGCATGGCGTGGTTACCCGCAAAAGTGGTTTGACGATTTTTTATTTGCAGGACCGGCGTGACCGCCGGACCTCCTCCGGCGACAATCCTAGCACGCAGTCAGGGCCCCGCCCGCGCGGGTCCACGATGTGCGGATCAGCGACTTTTACGCAGCTGCGCCAGCGTGTCGTCGATCAGTTGCCGCGAGATGTGAACGGGTTCCGGCAGATCGGGCAAGGCGTCGATGGAAAACCAGCGCGCGTCTTCAAGCTCGGTGCCGTCCAGGACCACATCGCCGCCTGCCCACTCCGCGCTGAAGGCCATCACCAGCGAATTGGGAAAGGGCCAGGGCTGGCTGCCGAAATAACGCGGATTGCGGATGTCGACGCCCACCTCTTCTTTGACTTCCCGCGCCAGACAGTGCTCCAGCGATTCACCGGCTTCGACAAAACCGGCGACGACGGTATATCGACCTGCCGCATAACCCGCCTTGCGCGTCAGCAGCAATTCACTGCCCTTGTCATTTTTGCGATAGACCAGCGCCATCATCACCGGCGAGATGCGCGGATAAAACACCAGCTTGCAGTCCGGACACTCGACAGCGCGGTCCGCCGCATGCGGCAGCGTCGGCTGACCGCAGGAACCGCAGTGGCGATGAGTACGCGCCCACTCCAGCAATTGAAAGGCCTGTCCTGCGATCCCGGCGACCAGTTCATCGCCCTCAAGGATCAGCGCACGCATGCCCAGGAGTTCCAGACCTTCGGGCAAAGCCGCGTCGCGCGGCAAGGCCAGACCGTAGCAGTGCGTGCCATCCAGCGCGCCGAGGTAGTGGGCCTGATCCAGCGAAAGCCCATAAGCCTCGACATCCACCCTTGGCAACGCCGGACGGCCACCGTCGCGGGCAACAAACACGCGGTTGCCGTGAAACAGGCAGCAGGCCACCTCACCTTCGACCCGAGCCGGACCGCGATGCCCCGGAACAAACACGCCCTGCGTCATCCTTGAATTACCTTCGCTTTCAGATCTTGCCGTTGAACAGCGCTGTCGCAGCGTTGCAGTAAATGTTCTCGCGTTCTTGCTGGGTCAGACCGGGCGTCAGCTCGACGCGATCGACCGGCGCCATCTCACCCATGTCGAAAGGTGCATCGGTACCCAGCACGACCTTCTCGGAGCCGACCACATCAATCAGGTGACGGATCGATTGCGGACTGTGGGTCAGCGCATCGAACCAGAAACGCTTGAGCATCTGCAGCGGATCGGATTGGGTCACCGCAGCCGTATCCGGACGCACTTTGTGGCCGTGCACAAAACGGCCGATCTGATACGGCAGGAAACCGCCGCCGTGCGCCAGCAGGATTTTGAGGTCTTTCAATTCATCCAGCGCACCGCTGAACATCAGCTTGCCGACCATGATCGTGGTGTCCAGCGGGTTACCGATCAGATTTGTCAGATAGAAACAATCGAGACGCCCGCCGGAGCCCTGTGTATTCGGGTGCGCGAAAATCGTTACCTTCAATTGCTCAATGCGTTTGAGTACCGGACGGAATTTCGGG
>CBHTVL010000434.1:0-2520 GCA_966096475.1 uncultured Burkholderiales bacterium | reverse complement strand
ACCCTGATTCCGGCTCCCGAGTGCCTCGCTTTTAGGCAGTTGCGAACGCTAGAATGACATCCGCAATCCACCGGTAACCTGCGCGGCAAGGGAAAACCTGCGACGCGCCAAGGACTTACAACAAGAGCAAAAGGGGATCAGGCACCATGCTGGCAACGCGCATCAGACAAAAAGACGGTCTGTTTTACTTCGCGAGCTATCCGGCCAAGGAAGTACTGGAGCGGGTTCGCTTCATCAGCCGGTTTTATGGCGAAGGCGAGGAGATCACGCCACAAAGCCTGCCCCAGCAGGACGAGATTGCCCAGTTCATTTCCCGCATCGAGCGCACCGACGAGGCCTTCCAGCGCCAGATGTCCAAGGCCAAGGTCCGCCAGCTGCGCAACTTTTATGAAATGGCGGTCAGCCAGCCGCCGATTCCCGGCACCGTGTTGCTGTTTACTTCGGATGAACTGCGCTTTCAGTGTTTGCCCGGACAGGATTCGGTGGGTCACCTGTCCGAGCCGGCTTCCAAATACCTGATCATCGACGGCCAGCACCGCCTCTCGGCGCTGAAGTTTTATCTGATGGAACATCCGGCGGAAGCGGCATCGATCAATGTGCCCTGCGTGATTTTCGACGGCCGCAGCGAGGATTTCGCGGCTGAGATGTTCGTGATCATCAATTCCACGCCGACCCGCATCAACAAAAGTCACCTCGTTGATCTGTACGAGCGCGTGTCCTGGGCTGATCCCGACAAACGGTTTGCCGCACGCATGGTCGAGGATCTGTATTCGGAAGATGACAGCCCGCTGCAATACCGCATCAACCGCCTCGGCGGCCGCAGCCAGAAGGACAAGTGGATCCTGCAGGCGGAACTGTTCAATGAACTGCATCGCTGGATCAGCGCCGACTGGCGCAAGATCAGCCGTACCAGCAATCTGTACCGCGAAAGCGAACGTTTCTACGAAATCATCCGTGATTTCCTCAAGGCTGCGCACAAGGTGTGGGGCGATGCCTGGGGGCACGACAGTTATCAGATCACCCGGCCGGTGACGCTGAAGGCGATGATCCGGGTTTGTGCCGATCTCGCGCGTGCAGATGCCGAACCCGCGCAGGGCCGCATCAAACGCTGGGAAGAACGGCTGTCAGCCTGGGCCGAGCATCGTGCCCAGTTCAAGGGCGACGGTTTTTATGAGCGCTTCCCGGCCAAGGGACAGACCGAGCGGGTGAGCCGCATTCATCGCGATCTCGCGCGCTGGGCCGGCATTGAAATCAAAACCAAGGCACGCACGGCCAAAACCTGATGTGCTTCGGCAAAAACAAAAGCGGCGCTTGATGCGCCGCTTTTGTTTTTGAGCCTGGTTTTTCAGATCAGGCGCTGCAGTATTCGCTGCGTGCTTATCTGGCCGCCTGCACCATGATTTCCACCAGTGTGTCCGGCGTGCCCAGACGGGCTTCGACGCAGGCGCGTGCCGGAACGTTTTTCGCATCGACCCAGGCAATCCAGGCTTCGTCCATCTTGGCCTTGTCGCGCATGTCGGTGATCCAGATCGTCGCCGTCAGCAGCTTTGATTTGTCGCTGCCTGCGGTTTTCAGCAGTGCATCGATTTTGGCGAGGATTTCGACGGTCTGTTCGCGCATGCCTTTGCTGCGGTCATCGGCAGTGAGGCCGGCGAGATAGACGGTATTGCCGTGGATGACGGCGCGTGAAAGGCGCGAGTCGCTGTTGAAACGCTGGATATCGCTCATGGTTTTACTCCGGGGTGGTTGGTCGCCGCGGAAGATGGTCCGCGACGGCGGTTGAATCAGGGGTGGATCAGATCAGATATGTCCGGACGTCAGCCAGCGGCCGAAGAAAAAGATGCCGATGGCAATGAACGTGAACATCACAAAATCGGGGATTTTGCTTTTGCTGTTGTTGCCGATCTGTGCCGAGTGCAGGGCCTTGAACACCAGGAAGCCGGCAATCAGCAGGGTCAACGTCATGAAGGGGGCTTCGTAATGCGCCTCCCACAGTGCACCCAGTCCCTGAGACAGCCAGCCGTTTTCGCGGAACAGGTGATAGGCGACGCCGCCGATGCCGAGAAGGATCAGTCCGCCGACCAGAAGGGTACCCAACAGATTAAAAAGTGCTCTCATGAATGGTTTGTAACGCCTTGATTCTTGTCGTTGATTTCACTGCGCCCGGCACAGTATAACGCAGCCGCTGCGGACTGGCTGCGCTGCGGCGTAAGCTACAATCCCGGCTGCCCGTCGCATCCGTTTCCGATGAATATCCTCGCCTTCGATACCTCCACCGATTATTGCAGCGCCGCATTGTGGCGGGATGGCGCCTGCGTGGAGCGGGCGGTTGCTGCCGGCCAGTCGCATTCCTCGCTGCTGATGCAGATGGTCGATGAAGTGCTGGCCGAGTCGGCGCTGACGCTGCGTGACCTGGACGGGCTGGCTTATGGAGAAGGCCCGGGGTCGTTTACCGGGCTGCGTATTGCCTGCGCGGTGGCCCAGGGGCTGGCGTTTTCCGCGGATCTGCCGGTGACGGGC
>CBHTVL010000433.1:0-2540 GCA_966096475.1 uncultured Burkholderiales bacterium | reverse complement strand
ACCGGTGGCCGTGCGCAACGTCTGCATGCCGCTTACACTTACGGTGTGATCGGCATGGATGCCTATCGTTTTGATTGATGGTTCCGAGGCGGGTGAATTCCGGGAGACGGGATGCAGGATCTGAATCAATTGCTGGCGCAGCACGGACTGATCCTGGTCTTTGCCAACGTGCTGCTGACGCAGGCAGGAATACCGCTTCCGGCAGTGCCTGTCCTGGTTGTCGCGGGAGCATTGGCGGCTCAAGGTGAATTCAGCTACACGGCATTGCTGCTGACTGCCGTCGCTGCTGCATTGTTAGGGGACATTCCGTGGTTTTTTGCCGGCCGGCGGTATGGTCATCGCGTGCTGCGTACCTTGTGCCGGATCGCGATTGAACCGGATTCCTGCGTCAAACAGACCGAATCGATATTTGAACGCTGGGGTGCGCCGGCATTGCTGGTCGCCAAATACATTCCCGGTTTCGCCACGGTCGCGCCGCCGCTGGCTGGCGCCATGCGCTTGAGTTTTTTATCTTTCCTGTTGTTCAGTACGGCCGGTGCCCTGCTGTGGGTCGCGTTGCCGGTGGCGCTCGGCGCAGTATTTCATGCCGAAATCGAATGGGCGCTGGAACGGCTGGCTGAGCTCGGTTCGGGCGCCTTGCTGCTGATCGGCGGCGTCATTCTGGTTTATGCCGGTATCAAGGCGGCGGAACGTTATCTGTTCCTGCGCATGTTGCGTACGGCGCGGATTACCGTCGATGAGCTGCGTGAAATGATGCAGGCGACGGAACCGCCGGTTGTGATTGATGTGCGTTCCGCCACCGTGCGCCAGTTGGATCCCCGGCATATTCCGGGCGCGATGCCGGTCAATCTGGACGATGCCGCCGCTGCGCTGCCCGGCATCCCGCCGGACCGCGATGTGGTGGTGTATTGCAGTTGACCCAATGAAGCCAGCGCGGCGCGTGTCGCCCGCATCCTGATGAACCGCGGATTTAACCGGGTCCGGCCGCTGGAAGGCGGTCTTGAGGCGTGGATCGAGTCGGGCGGTCCGGTGGACGTCTTTACGCTTGCCTGAGCTGCGGTGCAGTAGTCGTACGCTCGGTTATGATGGCGCCTCGCCGCCTTCATGCCATGACTGATCCCAACACTGAATCGCCACCATCCGCCTGGGCGCCTTTGCGCCAGCCGCTGTTCCGCGCGCTGTGGATCGCCACGCTGGTATCCAATATCGGCACCTGGGTGCATGAGGTGGGTGCGGGCTGGCTGATGGTCACACTCAATCCGAATCCCCTGATGGTGTCTCTGGTGCAAGCCGCGACGGCCTTGCCGATTTTTCTGCTGGCACTGCCCGGCGGCGCGCTGGCGGACATCCTCGACCGCCGGCGTTACCTGATTTACACACAGCTGTGGATGTTGCTGGTGGTGCTGGTGCTGGCCTTGACCACGGCGATGGGCTGGATGAATGCCTGGAGCCTGTTGGCCTTCAGTTTTGCGCTGGCCTGCGGTGCGGCATTGAATACGCCGGCCTGGGCGGCGACGGTGCACGAAATCGTGCCGCGTACACAGTTGCAGGCGGCGATTGCGCTGAACAGCCTCGGCATCAATCTCGCACGGGCCGTCGGCCCTGCACTGGCCGGGGTGATTGTTGCCGCTTCAGGACCGCAGGCTGCGTTCCTGCTCAACGCCTTTTCCTTCATCGGTGTCCTTGTTGTTCTGGTGCGCTGGCCGCGGGAACCTTCGCCCAGCACGCTGCCGGCGGAGCGTTTCTCCGGCGCCTTGCGCGCCGGCGTGCGTTATGTGCGCGAGGCGACCGCGTTGCAGTACGTGATGGGGCGCGCCGCCGGATTTTTTGTTTTTTCATCGGCCACCTGGGCCTTGCTGCCGCTGGTGGCGCGCAACGCCGGCGGCGGGGCGGGTACCTACGGTCTGCTGCTCGCCGGCATCGGCGCCGGTGCGGTCAGTGCGGCGCTGTTCATGCCGGCTTTACGGCGGCGCTGCAGCCGGGATGTGCTGGTGCGTGGTGCGACGGTGGTTTATGCCGCGGGCACGGCAGCGGTTGCGCTGGCCGGCAGTCTGTATCTGTTGTTGCCCGGCGTACTGGCCTGCGGTGCGGCGTGGCTCGCGCTGCTGTCGACGCTGCATGTCAGTGCGCAGACCGCCGTACCGCAATGGGTGCGTGCCCGCGCGCTGTCGGTGTACCTGCTGGTTTATGCCGCGGGCATGACCGGCGGCGCGGTGTTGTGGGGGGCACTGGCCGCGCGCGGCGGTGTGCCGCAGGCGCTGTTGCTGTCCGCCGCGGGTGCGTTGCTGGCCATGCTGCTGACCTGGCGGCTGACGCTGGGCGGTGAAGACGGTCTGGCCCGCAGCGCGCCGGCCGCGCTGATGCGTTCACCGGGGCACGCGGAAATCGCACCGGAACGCGGACCGGTTGCCGTGCATGTCGAATACCGGATTGGACCGGAAGATACCCTTGCGTTTATCGCCGCGGCACAGGGCATGCAACGCATCCGTCGTCGCGATGGCGTACACGTCGAGCGTGGGCGCGACGTTGTAGCGAGCGCC
>CBHTVL010000432.1:0-2541 GCA_966096475.1 uncultured Burkholderiales bacterium | reverse complement strand
AACGACACCGGCTCGTGCACCCGCACCAGCACTTCGTCGCGCGGTGAAATCTTGCCGCGCACCAGTGCGAGATGGGTCTGGCCGCCGGCGGTTTCGGTATAAGCCACCAGCCGGAACGTACCCTGCGCGGTTTCAATGTCGCGCTCGGTGGCGCGTTTGACCAGCGATTCGGTGCTGCTGCGGTACTGGATCAGATCGGTGATGGTGCCGATTTTCAAACCGTGCCCGGCGGCAAACGGAATCAGGTCCGGCAGCCGTGCCATTTCGCCGTTGTCCTTGAGAATTTCGCAGATCACTGACGCCGGGCTCAATCCGGCGAGTCGCGCAAGATCACAACCGGCTTCGGTATGACCGGCGCGCATCAGCGTGCCGCCGTTCTGTGCCATCAACGGAAAAATGTGGCCGGGCTGCACGATGTCGTCGGGGCTCGCGTCGGGGCGGATCGCCGCCTGCACGGTCTTCGCGCGGTCCGCTGCGGAAATGCCGGTGGTCACACCGGTGGCCGCCTCGATCGACAGCGTGAAATTGGTGCCCATCGGCGAACGGTTGTTGCTGACCATCAGCGGCAGATTCAGCTGGCGGCAGCGCTCTTCGGTCAGCGTCAGGCAGATCAGCCCGCGGCCGAAACGCGCCATGAAATTGATGGTTTCGGGCGTCGCAAATTCCGCGGCCAATACCAGATCGCCTTCGTTCTCGCGATCCTCTTCATCGACGAGCACGACCATGCGGCCGGCACGGATCTCGGCGATGATTTCAGTGGTCGGGCTGATGGCCAATTCGTTGTTTCCTGATTTCAAGACTTCAGTTCCTTGCTTTCATTTCCCTGCACTGCCGGCTTCGTGCAGACGCTCAACATACCGCGCCAGCATGTCCACCTCAAGATTGACCCGCACACCCGGCGTCAAGTGCTGCAACGTCGTTGCCGACAGCGTGTGTGCGATCAGATTCACTTCAAACGCATTGCCGTCGACCGCATTCACCGTCAGGCTGACGCCGTTCACCGCTATCGAACCTTTGCGTGCGATGTAACGGGCAATCGCCGGGGGCGCCTCGATGACAAGGCGGCGATTGTCCCCCACCGCATCAAATTTCGCCACCGTGCCGGTGCCGTCGACATGGCCGCTCATCAGATGACCGCCGAGCCGGTCGGCCAGCCGCAGGGCCTTTTCCAGATTGACCGCAGCGCCGGCATCAAACCCGGCGACCACGCCCAGCGAGGCCTGCGACACCTCCGCTTCGAAATACGTTTTGTCGAAAGCCACCACAGTCAGGCACACGCCGTTGACCGCAATGCTGTCGCCGAGTTGCACATCAGCCATATCCAGCGCAGCAGTGGCGATATGCAGACGCAGGCCGCCCGGCGCAGGCTTGATGGTCTCAATGCGGCCGACGGCCGCGACAATGCCGGTAAACATTAATGCAATCTCGCGAGGATGCGGATGTCTTCACCGACACGGCTGATGTCGGTGATGCGCACATTGCGCCGCCCGCTCAGATCATCCAGCGGCGGCAGATGGAACATGCCCTTGCCCGTGTCACCGAGGATGCACGGCGCCATGTAAATCAGCAGCTCATCGACCAGGCCTTCATCAAGGAAGGAGCCGTTAAGCTTGTAACCGGCCTCAACATGCAGCTCATTGCAGCCGCGGCGCGCCAGTTCCTGCAGCAGCGCCGGCAGCTCAACCTTGCCTTCATGGTTGGGCAGCACCACGACTTCGGCGCCATGCGCACGCAGGGCGACGCTGCGCGGTGCATCGACACCCGCAGCCGCGATGATCGTGCCCGGCCCCAGAATTTTTGCGGTCAGCGGCGTTTGCAGGCGGCTGTCGACCACCACCCGGTACGGCTGGCGCGTGGTGGCCACATCACGCACAGTGAGCATCGGATCATCATCCTTGACCGTGCCGACGCCGGTGAGCACGGCACAGGCCCGCGCACGCCAGGCATGGCCATCCTTGCGCGCCTCAGGCCCGGTAATCCACTGGCTCTTGCCGTTGGCGAGTGCGGTGCGGCCATCCAGGCTCGCCGCCATCTTCATACGCACCCAGGGCGTGCCGCGCGTCATGCGCGACACAAATCCGATATTCAGCTCACGCGCTTCGGCTTCCATCAGGCCGACATCGACCGTGATGCCGGCGGCGCGCAGCTGTTCAAAACCCTTGCCCGCCGTTTTCGGATTCGGGTCCTGCATCGCCGCGACTACCCGCGCCGGCTTCGCCGCGAGCAATGCATCGACACAGGGCGGCGTACGGCCGTGATGGGCGCAGGGTTCCAGCGTCACATAGATTGTTGCACCGGCGGCACGGTCACCCGCCGCCTGCAAGGCCAGCGGTTCGGCATGCAGCTCACCGGCCTTGGCATGCCAGCCCTCACCGACCACCACACCATCGCGTACGATCACACAGCCGACGCGCGGATTCGGCGTGGTCGTGTACAGCCCCTGCGCGGCGAGTTGCAGCGCGCGGGCCATATGCATGTGATCTTCAGGTTTGAACATTTAATGTAGGTCGCCGCAAACCGCGGCAGCTGCAGATTACTTGG
>CBHTVL010000431.1:0-2556 GCA_966096475.1 uncultured Burkholderiales bacterium | reverse complement strand
GGTTGATCAACCGGGCCAATTTTGACCCTTGACCGAAAGCCGGTCATAGCCAATAACGCGGAGCCTATGGGTTGGTTGACAGTTTGACGTAAGATTCACAATATGGTCTTTTTAGCCAATTGGCGCACCATATTCGGGCAAAACAGCGCGCGTCACGCTTAGTCGTTATTTTTAATTGGCGATTTTTCTGATTCCAGGGAAATCTCACGCCACTGTCCGAGTGCCAAACCCTCAATGGTCCAGGGACCGATGGCCTGGCGGATCAGGCGCAAAGTCGGAAAACCCGCCGCTGCCGTCATGCGTCTGACCTGGCGGTTGCGGCCTTCGCGCAGAACCAGTCTGAGCCAGGTTGTCGGGATATGCCGGCGGATGCGAACGGGCGGATCGCGCGGCCATAACCATTCGGGTGGCGGACACAGGCTGGCTTCGGCGGGACGCGCCTTGTAGTCCGGCAGTTGCATGCCGGCACGCAGCGGCGCCAATGCCGCATCGTCCGGCGCGCCTTCGACTTCAACAAAATAGGTTTTGGGCAGTTTGTGGCGGGGATCGGTGATGCGGTGCTGCAGGTCGCCGTCATCGGTCAGCAGGACCAGCCCCTCACTGTCTGTGTCGAGACGGCCTGCCGGATAGACGCCGGTAACCGGAACAAAATCTTTCAGCGTCCGGTGGTCTCCCGAAGGACTGAACTGGCAGATGACGCCATAGGGTTTGTTGAGCAGCAGAAGTCTCGGCATCACCGGATTGTACGAACAAAGGCCACCGCAGGCGCGATGGCCTTCAGGGAGCAGTCTCTGATTGCGGTTTCAGGCGGGGGCGCGGCTTTCCAGTTCCCGGGTCAGCCATTCGTAACCGGGCAGCGTCAGGAATTCGACGTAGTCATCGCTGGTGGTGATTTCATCAAACAGTTTTGCGGCTTCTTCGTAGCGGCCCGCGCTCCAGGCTTCTTCCCCCAGTTCGCGGCGTACCCGGGCGAGTTCCTCGGGCAGCATGTTGCGGAACATGTCTTTGGTGACTTTGCGGCCGTCATCGAGAACACCTTTGGGGCTGCGCATCCATTGCCAGATCTGCGAGCGCGAAATCTCGGCCGTGGCGGCATCTTCCATCAGGTTGTAAACCGGTACGCAGCCGTTGCCGGCGAGCCAGGCGCCGATGTACTGGATGCCGACGCTGATGTTGTTGCGCAGGCCGGCCTCAGTGATCGGCGCTTCGGGTTTGAAGTCGAGCAGGTCTTTTGCGCCGACCTGCACATCCGGCCGCTGGCGGGAAACCTGGTTGGGGCCGGGCATGTGCCTGTCGAAAATTTCTTTGGCAATACCGACCAGTCCGGGGTGCGCGACCCAGGTGCCGTCGCAACCGTCGGTCGCTTCGCGTTCCTTGTCGGCGCGCACTTTGGCGGTTGCGGCTTCATTGGCCGCGGGATCGTTCTTGATCGGAATCTGTGCAGCCATGCCGCCCATCGCGAACGCCTTGCGGCGGTGGCAGGTTTTGACCAGCAGCAGTGCATAGGCGCGCATGAACGGCGCGGTCATCGTCACCTGGCTGCGGTCGGCCAGGCAGAAGTTCTTGTTGGAGCGGAATTTCTTGATGCAGCTGAAAATGTAATCCCAGCGGCCGATGTTGAGGCCGACGCAGTGATCACGCAGTTCAGAAAGAATTTCATCCATCTCGAATGCGGCGAGCACGGTTTCGATCAAAACCGTTGCCTTGATGGTGCCCAGCGGCAGACCCAGTTCGCGTTGCGCCATCACGAAAATGTCGTTCCACAACCGTGCTTCAAGATGGCTCTCCATTTTCGGCAGATAGAAGTACGGGCCGGTGTTGCGCGCGATGGCTTCTTTGGCATTATGAAAAACGTACAGCGCGAAATCGAAAATCGCGCCGGAGACCGGTGCGCCATCGATTTGCAGATGATGTTCCATCAGATGCCAGCCGCGCGGACGCACCAGCAGCGTTGCTGTTTGCGGATTGAGACGGTACTGCTTGCCTTCGGGGCTCTGGTAAGTGATCGTGCCGCGGATGGCATCGCGCAGATTGATCTGGCCCTCGATCATGTTGCTCCAGGTCGGCGCGTTGGAGTCCTCGAAGTCGGCCATGAATACATTGGCCCCGCAGTTCAGTGCGTTGATCACCATCTTGCGATCGGTGGGGCCGGTGATTTCAACGCGGCGGTTCTGCAGGTCTGCCGGGACGGGGCCGACGGTCCATTCGCTGTCGCGGATGGTGCGGGTTTCCGGCAGGAAATCCGGCAGGCGGCCGGCATCGAATTCGGTCTGGCGGCGCGCCCGTTGTGTCATCAGTTCCTGGCGGCGCGTTTCAAATTTACGGGTCAGCTTGGCGATGAAGGTGACGGCCTGCGGCGTCAGGATCGTTTGATATTCGGCAGGCATCGCGCCGTGTATCGCGATGCCTTCGGACAATACGGATGCGGTCATGGCAGGCTCCTGAAGTCGTCAGCGGAAATTTCACAATACAAAATTTCGTGTCAAACCAGATGCTGCAATGCATTATACCGATAATCGGAGAAAGTCCAATTTTTGTTGATATCGCCGATTTTCC
>CBHTVL010000430.1:0-2556 GCA_966096475.1 uncultured Burkholderiales bacterium | reverse complement strand
CATCGCCTGCTGCGCGTAAATCGCCGCCAGCGCGATCACCGTCTGGATACCCGCCTGATAAAACGTCAGGCAGACCAGAAAACGGCGCAGGTCGCGGTAACGATGGGCGCTGCGCAGGGTCTCGACCAGTCCGGCAAACACCGCGCCGATGGCCACGCGGGCCCCGGGCTGCGGCTGCGCGCGTTCACGCAGGAACAGAAAGGTCGGCAAACTGGCCAGCGCAAAAATCATCGCCGTCAGCAGCATGGTCACCGGTACAAAAACCGTCGCCGGCGAACCGGCGGCCTGCGCATCGCTGACATAGGCCAGACAGAGCCCCAGCGCGACAAGGCCGCCGAGATAACCCAGCCCCCAGCCCCAGCCGGAAATCCGGCCCAGCGCTTCACCGCGGGCGATCTCCGGCAAAAAGGCGGCAATCAGGTTTTCGCCGGAACCGAAGAAAAAATTGGACAGGATGATCAGCGTGATCGCAAGAGCAACATCGCCGCGGCCGACCAGCGCCAGCGCCGCCGTAAACAAAACACAGCCCACGGTAGTGGCGGCGAGCAACCTTTTTTTGGCGGCATGGGCATCCGCCCAGGCGCCGAGCAGCGGCGCGGTCAGCATGATCAGCGCATAGGAAACCGCCAGCGCTGCCGTCCAGGCAAAGGTGGCCCATGGCGCATCGCCGGCCACCTCGGCGACAAAATAGGCGCTGAACACCGCGGTGATGACGGTGGTATAGCCCGAGTTGGCAAAGTCGTACATCGCCCACGACCACACCTCGCGCGGCCGCACGCCTTCTGCCAGACCGCTGACGGCAGGAACCGTCACCGCGGATGCGCCATGACATCCTGCGAAACGTGGATTGCAGCAGCACGTCGGCCGCGGGCTGCAGCCAGCAACATCCGGCACAGCCGCAGGCCGGTGCACCACACCACCAGCCCGAAAAATACCGCCAGCACAATCAGCACCACGCTCATGATCGTTCTCCTTGTTGCTTGTTGCCGGTTACTACTCGGTTACTTACTTGTTGCCCTGTACTCTTCCAGAGCAACTCGCGTACCCGCTTGAATCGACGACCGGCGTGCGGCAGAAGCAGACAAGCGGTCAGACCCGGCCATAAACCGTCGAATCGCCGACAACAGCGTCGATTATCCAGCGTGATCCAGTGCACAACTGCGGGGTCAGCATACTGTCTCCGGGCAGAGACAAAAATAGTGATGCAGAACAGGGACTTGGAAGCCGGCACCGGCCGCTGTCGTGTTCCGGCGACAAAATCGCCTCTAGGGAAACTCACAACCTGTTGTTTTAATTGAAAAATTATCCTGGCACAGGAACTGCTCTGTATCAGCGTGATGTGTTCAAGCAAGGAGAACTATGAAACCGATCATGCGAATTTTACTGTTGACCACCCTGCTGGGCCTTACCGCCTGCTCGACACCGCCAACCAACAAACAGGTCGGCGCAACCGCCGGCGCCGTCATCGGCGGCGTTGTCGGATCAGCGCTGACCGGCGGCAGCACCGCGGGCACGGTTGCCGGTGCCGGCGCCGGTGCAGCCGTGGGTTATGAAATCGGCAAAAGGGTCAAGTAAACACACGGATTCCTCCTGTCAGGGCGCAAGACCAAGAACCCCTGTTTACCCCGGCGCGCCCCGAAGGAAGTTCCCTTGGGGAAAAAGCCGGGGTTTTTTTTCGTCCCGACTCCGCTTCAAGCAGTGCCGGGCATGCGGTGCACCACCACCTGATCGCGGCCGCGGGACTTGGCTTCGTACATCGCCGAGTCCGCTTCGCGCACCAGACTGTCACCGGACTGGGAGGAATCGCTACTGATGGCGACACCGATCGAAATCGTGATGTTGCTGAGGGCGTTGCCGCGATAGGACAGATTCATTTCGGCAACCCGGCTGCGCAACTGGCGTGCGCGCAGCAGCGCCACATCCTCGCCGGCCTCCGGCATCACCACGACAAATTCTTCACCGCCGTGACGCGCCACGATGTCAGTGCCGCGGACGACGCGACGCACCACTTGGGCCAGACTCTGCAACACAATATCGCCGGCCTCATGACCCCACTGATCATTGAGCCGCTTGAAATGATCAATGTCGAACAGCAGCACGGCAATCGGCGCGTTTTTGCGCCGCGCCCGCGACAGTTCGGCTTCCAGCACATTCCACAGATGGCGCCGGTTGAACAAGCCCGTCAGATCGTCGGTGACCGCCTGGGAGCGCATGCGTTCCAGCGCTTCCTGCAACTGCTGGTCACGGCTCTGCAACTCGGATGCCATCTCGTCAAAAGCGACGCCCAGCTGGCTCAGTTCCTCGCGTCCTTCTTCAAAGCCGCTGCGCGCACTGAAATCACCGGCGCGAACGCGCGTTGTGCCGTGGAAGAAGTGCACGCCTTGCGTCGTGTAGCCCATAAACAGGATCGCGTCGTAGGTGCGGTGCGCGGCTTGCTGCACGATCGTTTGCATCGCGCCCATCGAGTGGCCGCCGCCGACCTTGAACACGTTCGCGAGCGCCGGCAGGCCCTCGATTTCGCCTTTCGCCAGCCGCGCATGAAATTGCGTCACCGCC
>CBHTVL010000429.1:0-2558 GCA_966096475.1 uncultured Burkholderiales bacterium | reverse complement strand
TTGTACCTTCACGGAAGGCTTTGTTGAAACCGGCCCAGGCGTAATCGGTTTTTCCGGTCGCGGCGAGGCTGAAGGCGGCGGCGGTCAGGGTGCTGATGAAAGACAACTGCTCGCCGGTGATGCCGGTCATTTCCATCGAGAAGGTGGCGTCTTCGTGTTCGGCGTCGCGGATCGAGATTTCGATGATGTTGTTGCGGGTGTATTGATAGAACCGGTTGCGGCCGACGGCCTCGGAGACATATTCGTCCGCGCCGATCAGGATCAGCGGCTTTTTGATCCGGCCCAGCGCGCCGCGCAAGTCGCCATCGGCTGTTGCCGGATCCAGCAGCACGCCGCCGAGAACCGGTGCGCCGTCGCCCATCGCCATCGCCACTGACGAACCGCCAAAGGAGTGGCCGACCAGCAGGATTTTGCTGCCGTCGATGTTGGTATTGAGCAGGGCGGGATTTTTCTGCAGGATTTCGGTTACCTGGGCCAGCAGCCGGGCGTTGCGCGCCCAGGGGCCCTGCCCGGGCAGATCCAGGGCGATGGCGTGCAGGCCCCAGGTCGCCAGATGCATGGCCTGATAGCCGTGGTCTTCCTTGCTGTTGCCGTAACCGTGAAGCAGGACGATCAGCGGCGCCTTGTTGCCGTGTTCGGCGAGGTAGAGGTCGCCGGTGATGCGCTCACCGGCAGGCAGTCGCAGTTCGTGGTTTTCCTGGGTGTCGACGGAGAACGGGCCGCGCAACTTGAAGGTGTCGATATCGGCCGGCTGGGACAGCAGATAACGTTCGAGTTCGCCGTAGCTTTGGGCTTTGAGTCCGGTAAGGCCTGTGGGCGGTTTTTTGGCACAGCCGCCGAGTACGGCAAGAGCCAGTGCAGCGGCGATCAGCAGAAGCCTGCGCCATGACATTGTTGCGGTGATCCGGTTGCGACCGGCGGTGACAGCGATCATTGCAAAAACATTCTTTCCCGTGGAACGGTTGTCGGTTTGCCGCAGGCCCTTATTTTATCCGGTGGGTGCCTGTGCGCCCGCAATCATGCCGGTGGCTTCGAATTTCAGGTAAAGCTCGCGGCAGACCCAGGCGTCGGTAGCGGCATAGGCGATTTGCGCCGGTGTCAGCTGCGGCGCCGACCAGTTGGTGGTTTTGGCGCCCTTGGGCACGCGGTAACCCATCAGCAGACCGGCGAGGTTGCGCACGCCTGTCTGTTCATAGCCATGCCGCTTGGCGATGATGCCGAGATCGACGATATGCCGTTCGTGGAAGGGGAAGACCTGTTTCAGCGTACGCAGGTCGTAGGCCAGCGCGACGCCGATTTTGGCGATGTTCTGCGCGGCGAGCATTTCGCCGAGCAGGCCGTGGGTGTCGGTGTAACGCAGCGGGAAAATATGCACGCCGCGGGCGGTGGCGACCTGCGCGATGCTGGGCAGGTAGCTTTCCCCCTTGCTGAAAGCGGGGCGGGTCTCGGTGTCGAAACCCACTGCGCGTTCGCCGAGGATGTCGAGACGTGCGGCATGGAGCAGTGCGGGCGTGTCGACAAAATGGATGGGGCCTTCGTAACGCTGCACCGGCAGTACGTTGAGGGCTTCGCGCGAGATGGATTTAGGAGAGGCTTTCGGCGATCCGTTCGGGGTTTCGGCATTCATGCGTCGAGAGTAACCCATAGGCGGGCTGCGTGGTACAGTGAGCGCGGACGAACGGGATGGAGTCAATTGTGCGGGATCAGGGTCGGAGGCTGTGTTGGCGGACACTTGTTGCGGCGGCTGCGCTGTGGCTGTCCGGCTGCACGTCCTTGCCGCTGTATACCGCCTTGCCCGTTGAGGTGCGGCCTTCGCCCAATTTCGCTGAGCGGCGCCCGAACTACGTGATCATTCATCACACTACCAACAATACCGTTGATCAGGCGCTGGCCACGCTGACCAGCCGGATGCGTGAAGTCAGTGCGCATTACCTGATCGGCCGCGACGGGCGCATCATTTATCTGGTGGATGAGCAGAAACGTGCCTGGCATGCCGGTGATTCGTACTGGGGCGGCAACCGTGATCTGAATTCCTCATCCATCGGTATCGAACTCGACAATAACGGCAACGAACCGTTTGCCGATGCGCAGATCAGCGTGCTGATTGATTTGCTTCGGGACCTGACGGCACGCTGGAGCATTCCGCCGGCGAATGTGCTCGGACATGGCGATGTGGCGCCGGGGCGCAAGGTTGATCCCAGCGCATTGTTTCCGTGGGGCCGGTTGGCGGCAGCGGGATTCGGTTTGTGGTGCGAGCCGCCGTATGCATCGGCACCGGCGAACGCCGACGATGCAGTGCTGCTGGCGGCATTGGGTTATGACGTGACGCGTGTGTCCCCGGCCGTGGCGGCGTTCAAGCGCCACTGGGCGCCGGAGGATGCAACGCCGGCATTGAGTGACGGGCAACGGGCGCTGCTGCAGTGCCTGATCGGCAAGCAGCAGGCCGGCAGCAGTTCGGAAAGTTATAAATAAAACAGATAGTTACGTTCGATCCGGATTCGGAGGGCAATAAAAAAGGGCCGCTGGAATTTCCGAGCGGCCCTTTTTGTTTGTATCGT
>CBHTVL010000428.1:0-2560 GCA_966096475.1 uncultured Burkholderiales bacterium | reverse complement strand
ACCGGCAATATGGAAATCCATCTTGACCGGCGCATGTACGAAAAACGCATTTTCCCGGCGATCAACGTCAATCGCTCCGGCACACGCCGCGAGGAATTGCTGGTGCCGAAAGACGTGCTGCAGAAAATCTGGGTGCTGCGCAAACTGCTGTATCCGATGGATGAACTGGAAGCGACCGAATTCCTGCTCGACAAGGTTCGCGCGACCAAAAACAACGCGGATTTCTTCGATTCGATGCGCCGCGGTTGATCAAGCCTCCGGCAACAACAGCATCTGATCCAGACCACACGACACCCGGCCCTGCGCCGGGTGTTTTGCTTCTGCGACGGTGGTTTCGGCAATCTCCTGTTTTCAGCGGCGCCGCCCCGGCAAAGGGAATGACTGCCTCCCGGCGCCTGTTTACCTGATACTGCATCGTTGCAGTCCGCCCCTCCGGGCACGGGATTAGAATCATCCTGTCGCAGGGAGGTCACCATTTATTGTGAAGGAGCCAGACATGAACCGATTCCTACTGATCCCGCTGATCCTGCTGGCCGGCTGCGCGCAACTCCCGCCGCCTGCCGGAGACGCTGCCGCGAAGCGCTTTGAAACCGTGCCTGACCGCGCCGTCATTTATGTGGTACGGCACATCCATGACAGGAATTTCCCCGCGCCGATCCGGATTGACGAACAACCGATCGGCACCACCTACCGCGCCACTTTCATGCGCCTGGTCGTGCCCTCCGGCCGCCACCAGATTGCCGGCATGGCGGGTGACAGCGGCCGTATCGACCTTCAGGCTGATGCGGGGAAAATTTACTACGTCAATCAGACCACCTGGGGATACGACTCGCTCTCCAGCTCAAAATTTGATCTTGTTGACGAGCAATACGGCCGGACAACCGCGCTGCTCGGAACGCTGAATACCGAATACATCCGCTGATGGATTGCAGACTGCGGACCGTGACGGCTTCCGCGCCGTAACGGCCCGCAGCCTGCCCCTCCACGCCGGAAGCATCACCCGAACGGGATCGGGAAACCAAACGGTTTGTCACCCGCCCCGACGGCAGCACGCTTTAGGTTAACGATATCGATGGCAGCCACCGGAATGACAACTCCCCGCTCCGGATCAATGGCCGGCTGATCCGCGCCACCCCGCTACTGACCTTTTTAAGGCGGACCTGAACCGGGTCGCCAGGCTGGAACGGCCCGTTTGCTGCGGTTTGACGGGAAATTGGCGGCCGGGACAGTGCCCCTTGCTTCAATAACCGAATTCCGCGATAATTACCGGTTTCCCGCCTTATTGCGGGCACCACGCTCAGGATACCGCCATGAAAGCCGACGTACACCCGGAATACATTGAAATTTCAGTAGCTTGCAGCTGCGGAAACAAATGGCAGACGCGCTCGACCATGGCCAAAGATCTCCATGTCGAGGTCTGCTCGGCCTGCCATCCTTTCTACACCGGCAAGCAGAAGATCCTCGACACTGCCGGCCGCGTCGAGAAATTCAACCAGAAATACGGCAAACGCACGCCGGCCAAGGCCAAAGAAGCCGCAGCCTGATGCTTTTTGCGTAGTCAATCACGAGGGCAGCCCGACGGGCTGCCCTTTGTTTTGGCGGCAACCCCAAGCCAGACCCCGCGCAATACCCCATCGGAGGAGATCATCAAATGAAAACGTTCCGTATCGCCGCAATTCCCGGTGACGGCATCGGCAAGGAAGTCATGCCCGAAGGCCTGCGCGTGCTGGAGGCCGTCGGCCGCAAGTTCGACATCCGTTTCCAGTTTGATGAATTCGACTGGAGCTGCGATTACTACGCCAAGCACGGCAAGATGATGCCGGATGACAGCCTGAAGATGCTCGAAAAACACGATGCCGTGTATTTTGGTGCCGCCGGCTGGCCGGAAACCGTGCCTGACCACATTTCGCTGTGGGGTCTGCTGATCCCCTTCCGCCGCGGCTACGACCAGTACGTGAATCTGCGCCCGGTGCGATTGATGCCGGGCATGAAATGCCCGCTCGCCAACCGTAAAGTCGGTGACATCGATTTCTGGGTGGTCCGTGAAAACAGCGAAGGCGAATACTCATCGGTCGGCGGCCGTATGTTCGGCGGCACCGACCGCGAATTCGTCACCCAGCAGGCGATCTTCTCGCGTCAGGGTGTCGACCGCATTCTCAAGTTCGCCTATGAACTTGCGAAAAAGCGGCCAAAGAAACATCTGACTTCAGCCACGAAATCCAACGGCATTTCAATTTCGATGCCGTACTGGGATGAACGCGTCAAGGAAATGGCAGCGAAGTATCCCGATGTCAAAACCGATCAGTACCACATCGACATCCTGTCAGCACATTTCGTCATGCACCCGGACTGGTTCGACGTCGTTGTCGCATCCAATCTGTTCGGCGATATTCTTTCGGATCTGGGTCCCGCAGCCACCGGCACCATCGGCATTGCGCCGTCGGCGAATATGAATCCGGAGAAAAAATTCCCGTCGCTGTTCGAACCGGTCCACGGTTCGGCGCCCGACATCTACGGCAAAAAAATCGCCAATCCCGTAGGCATGATTTGGGCTGGTGCG
>CBHTVL010000427.1:0-2576 GCA_966096475.1 uncultured Burkholderiales bacterium | reverse complement strand
TCCAGCTCGCGATAGAACTCCCACATCATCTGGCCGCTCCAGTAATCGCACTCGATGAAGCGCTCGCCGTGGGCATTGGACGTATAACCGCCGAACGGCCCCGTGACATAGGCGCAGGCCGGACCGTTGTAATCCTTGATCAGCGGATTGATCTGGAAACACTCGAGATTGGCCAGCTCGGCGCCGGCATGGTAAGCCATGGCATAACCGTCGCCGGCATTGGTCGGATTCTCGTAGGTGCCGAACAGATAACCCGATGTCGGCAGGCCGATGCGGCCTGCAGCACCGCAACACAGAATCACCGTCTTGGCGCGGATCACGACAAACTGACCGGTCCTGCAATCAAAGCCCATCAGTCCGGAGGCGCGGCCCTGCTTGTCGGTGATGACGCGGGTGGCGACCACGCGATTGACCACTTCGACGCGCGTCCGCTTGAGCTGCCGGTAAAGGATTTTCTTCATGTGATGCCCCTCCGGCATCGGCAACACATAAGTGCCGATGTGGTGGACTTTGCGCACCGCGTAGTCGCCGGTTTCATCTTTCTCGAACTTGACACCCCAGCGATCCAGTTCGTTGATGGTTTTTTCGCTGTTCGTTGCGTAGGCATACACCGTCTTCTGATTGACGATGCCGTCGTTGGCGACCGTGATTTCCTTGGTGTATTGCTCCGGTGTGGCATGGCCCGTCAGCACGGCATTATTGAGGCCGTCCATACCCATCGAAATCGCACCGCTGCGTTTGACGTTGGCTTTTTCAAGCAGCATCACGCGCAATTTTGGATTCTTTTCCTTGGCCTTGACTGCAGCCATCGGGCCTGCAGTACCGCCACCGACAACCAGTACGTCGGTTTCCATCGTGATCATTTCAGGAATGTTCAAGTGCCTTCTCCGGTTTGCCGCATCAGTCAGTACCGGCTTCCTTTACAGGTCGCGGGCGTGTTGTCCTGAAGGTGTTACAGCAACCGCCGTGCCACGATACAAGCGCGGTCAGACCGGAGAAGTCGTGGCGGGAAGCGCGCTGTTCGGGGCATCTCACTTGTATTAACCCGGCCGCGCCGCCCGGGAGCATGGCTTGGGCTGACGCACCAAAATAGCGCGGCAGCGGAAGGCGATCAGTAAGGATGGCGCCTCAATTCAACCTTGTATTGATAGGAGTCCCCCCGGCAATAGAGATGCTCATAGTCCACCGGGCGCTCCAATGCACTACTGGTCAGACGCGACAGATGCAGAATCGGCTCTCCCGGCCGGATCGCAAGATCGGCGGCAAATTCTGCGGGACAGGGTTGCGCTTCAATCCACAGGCGCGACCGGCCCAAGGTGATGCCGCGGGTTTCAAGCAGCGGAAAGATGTCCTGCGTCAAATCCTCGCCCCGCAGACGCTCGCCGACGTCCTTCGGGAAAAAACTCAGGTCGACGGAAACCGGGCGCGGACCGAGCTGGCGGACACGCCTGACCTCCAGAACAGATTCACCCCGCTTCAGGTGAAGGGCCGCAACCACATCTTTCGGGGCCTCGACTTCACGGCAGGAACAGACCCGGGATGTCGCGGCGAAGGGTTTGCCCTGCATCGCCTCATGAAAGCCGAGCAAGGCGCTGAGGTTGTAGCTGGCTCTGGGTGCACTGACAAAGCTCCCTTTGCCCTGCTGGCTGTAAATCAGCCCGGCTGATGCCAGATCCTTGAGCGCCTGACGGACGGTGACGCGACTGACCCCGAAGGAACGCATCAGGCAGGCTTCGCTGGGCAGTTGCTGATGCGGTGCCAGATCCCCGGTGAGGATACGTTCACGCAAATGGGTGCATACCTGCTCATGCAAGGTGATCCGCCGCGCATCCGCAGCAGCCGCCGGCAAGGCACCCTCGGATGACAGGGCGCCGGTGATATGGATGGGTATTGCGCCGCTCATATGCCGTTGGCATATGCACAAGCTGTGCCAAAGCGGGCGTTGATTTAAATTACTTAAAAATCAAATAGTTACTTATTTTCTGAAGTCTGCCGTTCATCAGTAGGCACCGATAGGGTGCAATCAGCACAAGCGTGCCGGTCAGGACCAGGGGGGAAGCTATACCGCGGAACGCCCGGCAGCACTGATCACATTGGCGATCACCATGGCTACCGTCATCGGGCCGACGCCGCCGGGGACCGGCGTAATCCACCCCGCTTTTTCCCTGACCGCATCAAAATCGACATCCCCGCACAGTTTGCCGTCCGGCAGACGGTTGATGCCGATATCGATAATGGCCACGCCGGGCTTGATCATGTCGGGGCCGATCATCCTCGGCTTGCCGATCGCACAGAGCAGAATATCGGCCTGACGGGTCAACGCTGCCAGATCCGCGGTCCGCGAGTGACAGACCGTCACCGTGGCATTGCGCTCCAGCAACATCAGCGCGGCGGGCTTGCCGACAATGCTGCTGCGCCCCAAAACCACTGCATGTTTGCCGGCCAGAGGAATGCCGGCACGCTCGAGAAG
The DNA here is from genome assembly GCA_966096475.1 of uncultured Burkholderiales bacterium. Taxonomy (GTDB): domain Bacteria; phylum Pseudomonadota; class Gammaproteobacteria; order Burkholderiales; family SG8-41. The sequence goes on along the minus strand of CBHTVL010000427.1, from coordinate 106 downwards.
GATCATGCTGCCCGACGGCGTACAGGGCGCCAGCGCCGGATGACCATCCAGCAAAGCGCCCAGATTGCGCCAGTTAAAGCCGTCAACATCTTTTTCCACAGCAATG
>CBHTVL010000426.1:0-2584 GCA_966096475.1 uncultured Burkholderiales bacterium | reverse complement strand
GCGCCGCCCAGCGGTTGAGGTTCCAGCCGCCCTCGCCGACCCAGGCCTTGAACACGGCCAGATTCTTCTGGCGTTCCTGCTCGTCGCCGCCGAGGTAACGGTACATATTGCCGGGCTTGCCGCCGGGACTGGCCTTGCCGTCATCCAGCCGGCGCATGATCGCACCGGTCTCCGGCCAGCCGACATGGGAAATCAGCAGCGGGTAGGAATCCATGCGCGGCCCGAGCTTCTCCTTGGTGTATTTCTCTTCCTGCTTCTTGAATTCCTTGAACAGCGGCGAAGTGTCGCCATGACATTCGGAACAGTTTTCCTTGAACAGCGGCACGATGTCCTTGGTATAGGTCACGATCTGCGCGAAGGCTGGCGCCGTGATGACCGCCGCAAGGGCAAGGGCGGGAATGAGTTTATTCAGCATGATGTTCTCCTTCTCCTGATCGTTATTTTGAGTTCGACTGCCATCGCAGCAAACGGCGAACCGATCGCTCCGACATGCAGTCATTATCAATGTTGTTACGGGAGGGAAATTTGATGCAACGCAAGCGGCAGCCGATTGGCAGTCGCTACCCATGCATAATTACTTCAATAAAATCAAATACTTATTGATACCCCTGATGTGCAGCAGTGCATCATGATGGTCAGCTCGACCGCTGCATCACCTTGAACATCGCCCAGTCGAAATCCTCGCCGCCTTCCGTCAGCTGTGACGGCATCAGCAGATAAGGCTTGCCGTTGACGATCATGTCGAGACTGTCGCGGGAGTTGTAGATGCCGTCGCGCAGCACGACACCGACTTCGCCCTTGCTGTCCGGCGTGGTCGACAACAGCAGCGCGGAATCGGTGGGCTCCGACGGCGATGACGCAAACATGCCGCCCGATTTGCCGATGCGCACCGGGATCGCCAGTTTGGACAGCAGCTGGATACCGACACGACGCTGCTGGTGCTCGTCACGCGTCACGCGGCGGATGATGCCGATGCCCCAGTGTTTGGCGACCTCGGTTTTGACGCCGATCAGCGCGCCGACACGGACCCAGTCGCTTTTGGCTGCAGGAATGATCGCGCCGTAACCGCCGTCGCTGACGTTTTCGACAATCCAGCTCTCGGCCGTGTTTTCGGCCTCGCCCGGATCGCTGAAATCCAGCTCGTCGCTGCTGGACGGATCCAGCGCCGCGAGGATTTCCGTCATGCCGTGGAGCACCGTCATCCGTGTCGCGGTCTGCCGGCGTTGCGCGCTGCGTGCCGGCGCGTCATCGGACCAGTAGGCGATCAGATGCTTCAATACCGGACTCACCGTCTCACCGTCATAGACGCCGCCGAGATGCACATCGGAAGGAATCGCGCCGGTCTCGCGGATCACGGCCTCGACACGAACCAGTTGCGCCAGCGCATCACCGGCACCGAAATAACGCGCCGAAGGCGAAGCCGTCAGCAGGTTACCGACCACGCGATACGGCGGCTTGCCCGCAGCAATGTCAAAACAGTAACCGCAGCCCGGACCGGGTTCGCGTGCGATACGGAAACCGCCGGAGAAATGCGCCACTGCGCGCTCGGCGATTTCCTGGCGCATCGGACTGAGACCGTCGGTTGAAGACGCACTGAGCATCACCGCCTTCAGAAACTCCTGCTGCACCGAGCCGCCGCCGTGGGAGCCGGGATAAATCGCCACGGTGTTCGCGGCAAATCCGGAGGCCTCGGCAAACTGGTACAGCCGGCCGATGTTGGACCACACCTGCGGGTCCACCGGGCCGTAACGCACCAGCACCCACTTCAGCTGCAGCGTCAGCGCGCGCAGCGTGCGCGCGACAATCACCGGCAGATTCTTGCGGAAGGCGGTGCCACCGGTCTGCGTGCCTTCAAAACGCGCGACGCACTCGAGATAGGCTTCACTCAGCGCTTTCCAGAAATTGAAACTGCTGGTCCACAACCGGTTTTCCTGGAATTTCTGCTGGCGCGAAGTCGCAAAATAATCCTGGGCCAGTTTGCGCTGGTGGTTTTTTGCCGCGCCGTCGAGCAGATCAATGTTCTCGAACAACCGGTCCAGTTTGTAAGCCTTGGTGTCGCGCAGGCTCTCCAGCCACTGCGTGATATCCGCCAGCGCCTTCAGCGGGTCGGCGGGCAATTCGGTGATGATCTCTTTGGCCTTTTTGACATCCGCCATCGGATGATCGACCTTGTTCCCGCCCAGAAAACCAAGCATTGCATTCCCCTGTCACTTGATACCGTCAACACATCCGCCCTGACTGCTACGGAACCTGTTTTATGTTTTATGCCGCGACTGCCTTTTGCCCGTCCTGCAATGCCGCCTGCCGCCCGCGCTCCGCATCAATACCCGCCAGCAGCAATAATCCCACGACAAAATAAGCACCGGTCAGCAATATCGCCAGCCGGTGATCGCCGCCGCTCAGCCATGACACCGCACCGTAGCTCAGCGGGCCGAGGATCGATGAACATTTCACCGCCAGTCCCCACAGCCCGAAAAACTCGGCCTGCCGTCCCGGCGGGCTGAGATAAGCGACCAGCGCACGGCCGGCGGACTGGCTGGAGCCCGTGCCGGAACTGGCCACGCTCTTCTATGAATCCCGCGGC
>CBHTVL010000425.1:0-2586 GCA_966096475.1 uncultured Burkholderiales bacterium | reverse complement strand
CGGTCGGCAGCAGCGTGGCCGTCAGGCGCTCGACCCGTTCGGCTGCGGCGTCCAGATCATTGTCGGCGCGGCGGATTTCGCCGAGCGCAACCGCACGCACGCGGTCGAGGTTTTCGCGGGCGTTCTCGAGTTCGATTTCGGCCCTGCGGATTTCACCGGTGTAGAGGTTGCGGGTAAACAGCGGGATCGAAACCGTCAATCCGTAACTGTTATTGGCAACGGGGAAGCGCTCATATTGCACGCCGGCCGTCACATCGCGGGTCAGCAGCGCGCGCGCCAGTTCACGGTTTTTTTCCGCCGCCTTGATGCGTTCCTGCGCGGCGCGGATGTCGGCACGCTGCTCCAGCGCTTTTTCCACGGCGGTGTTTTCTCTGGCTGCAGCAAGGGCCGGCCAGTTGTCGGTCGCGACGAGCTTGCCGGCATCCTTTTCGGCACCGATCAGATAGGCGAGGGCAACCTGGCTGCGGTCCAGATCGGCTTTTGCGCTGGGGGCGTCGTTGGGGGCCCGCTGTGCATCGACCTGGATCCGCGACAGTTCGGTGGCGGCGATGTCGCCGGCCTTGAAACGGCGGTCGGCGGCAGCGACTGATTTTTCAAAGAGTGCGGAGGTGGATTCCGCGATGTTCAGCCGTTCCTGCGCCTGCAGCAGGTCGTAATAGGCGAAATACAGGCCCTGCCGCTGCTGGCGCAGGATGTCGCTTTCGTCATTGCGAGCGGCGACGGCGCTGAACTGTGCGGCTTCGGTGCGCAGGCCGCGTTTGTTGCCGCGCTCGAAAACCTGGGAGATGCCGATCACCGTGTCCATGCGTTTCTGCGACAGCGGGCCGGTACCGATGCCGACGCTGGGGCTGATGCGCGAGCTGCCGATCGACAACTCCGGGTTCGGCGCTGCGGACGCGCTCAGCACATCGGCCTCGGAGCTTTCGGCAGCGCGGCGTGCGAACTGGAGTTCGCGGTTGCGTTCCATGAACAGCTTTTCCGCGCGTTCCAGCGTGATCTGTGTTTTGGCAGTGACGGCGGCCGTGCTGCGCTCGGCGGCACCTGCCGGCGTCAGCGGAGCGGCAAAGGCGAATGCGATGATTGCCAGTGCGCACCCTAAAAGATTGTTTGCCGCTTGAATCCGCAGTGCAGACCCGGAGAACCGCGGTTTTGATCCGGTGCGGCGATGGTGGAACTGGCGACGGTCTGATGCGAACATTGTTTCGGAATCGTTCATTGTCTGTAATTAACCATCAAGCGTACACCGCCGGCACCACTCATGATGGCTGGATGTTCCATCACGGCGGTGGTGCTGCGGTTGATCAAAAGATTGTGTGTTTCCGGCGGCATGCAGGTGCGCTGTGATTGTTTTTTAAATAAAAGCGTCACCGGCAAGTGCCTGAAGAGTGGACTCTAATTGACATCGCTATACAAGTCGCAAAATTCGGGTTCCGGATGCTGGAGCGTCCGGCATCCTGAAGGGGGGGCTGTGAATATTGCGTGAAGTTGGAAATCATTTAAAATACAAATAGTTACGATAATTCCTTGCCGCGACGTGGAGTCTACCGCCGGTACATTACCCCGACCTTACTGCGGGCGCCTTGCAAGGCGTCATGCAAAGGGATCAGGTTTTTACGGAAAAGACCGATAACACCGTTGATGCCTGCCGGATGGCCGCAATCAGCTGCCGGGGGTCCAACAACAATGGGGAAGCACATGTTCAAAAGAATTGCAGTATTGCTGGCCGCCTTGCTGGCGCTGGTTCCGGCGGTCGCCAATGCGGCACCCGACGAGATTGTGGTGTTTACGGATGAGTTCGAGAAGCCCGGCGAAGTGGGCTATGAACTGCACGTGAATTACGCCCGGCGCGCGCGCAACACGCCGGATTATCCCGGCGAACAGCCGCCGCACCACGTCGTTCGCGTGATGCCGGAAATCGTCTGGGGCCTTTCCGGAAAATGGAACTTCGGCCTGCATCTGCCGATGTCTGTCGATCGCGACGGCAAACTGACTGCCGACGGTGTCAAGGTGCGCATGCACTATCTCGACGTCAACGAATATGCCGAGGGTAAGACGTTCTTCTACGGCGCCAACTACGAAATCGCCTATTACGACGAGCGCATCACTGAATCGAAATACAACGGCGAAATCCGCGGCATCCTCGGCACCCGTCAGGGCGACTGGCGCTTCACGGTGAACCCGATCCTGGCGCAGTCGCTGAGCAAGAATCCCGGCGGCCGTTATGTCGATTTCGAACTGTTCGGCCAGGCCATGCGTGAACTGGCCGGTGATGTCGCTGTCGGCATCGAGCATTACTCATCGGTGGGCCAGCTCAGCAAAATCACCTGGGGCACGCAGTCCGACCAGATCACTTATCTGGTGACCGAGTTCAAGACGCGCAACCATTTTGACCTGCATCTGGGTGTCGGCCACGGCTGGACGGCCGGTGCGCCGGACAAGCTGGTGTTCAAGGCGCTGGCGGGCTTCCCGTTCTGAGCGCAGGACTGCACTGAAAGAACAGGCGGCGGGCTGATGGCCCGCCGTTTTTTTTGTTCGTGAGCCGGTGGGGCGTGCTGCGGCACCAGCAGCCAACGCCGCACGGACAAC
>CBHTVL010000424.1:0-2614 GCA_966096475.1 uncultured Burkholderiales bacterium | reverse complement strand
GTTTCGACCCTGCCTTTTTTTCGTCCTGTGAATCCCTCCGCCACCTCCCGGGCAGCCCGGTTGTCATTTATAAATGCGTGGAGTAATGTTGCCGGGCTCGTTTGAGCCGCCGGCCGGAATCCGGACCGGACGCAGACATTTAACCAAGGGAGGAATCATGAAAAAGCTGCTCGCAATCGCTATTGCCGCCATGTTTGGCGCCGTTGCTGTCGCACCTGCCTACTCGGCCGAGAAAAAAGACGAGAAAAAGACCGAGAAAAAAGAAAAGAAAGCCGACAAGAAGTAAGAAGTCTTCTGCCGGTTTGAAAAGCAGGGCTGCGGCCCTGCTTTTTTTACGTCCGTCGCCGGCAAGTAACCGGCAAAAAGCCGCGAATCCGCGCCCGGCGATAAAATAGCGGGATGTCCAGCCCTGACCGTCAATGGAAACCCAACGTCACCGTCGCCGCCGTCGTTGAGCGCAATGGCGCATTTTTTCTGGTGGAAGAACAGACCGAAGACGGCATCCGCTACAACCAGCCTGCCGGCCACCTCGAAGCCGGTGAATCACTGATTGAGGCCGTCATCCGCGAAACACTGGAAGAATCCGCCTGCGATTTCCGGCCGGAAGCCCTGCTCGGCATTTACCAGTACCGTCAGGCCTCCAGCGACGTGGCCTACCTGCGCTTCGCCTTTACCGGAACACTGTCCGAACCGCATCCCGGACGCGCACTCGATACCGGAATACTGCGTGCGCTGTGGATGCCCGCGGAAGAAATCCGCGCCTGCCGCGACCGCCACCGCAGTCCGCTGCTGATGCAATGCATCGACGACTATATCGGCGGCCGGCGCCATCCCCTGCAACTGCTGCATCACCACCACTGAAATCCGACATGGCCCGCAAACAGAAAATCGTCGTTGGCATGTCTGGCGGCGTCGACTCGTCCGTCGCCGCGCTGCTGCTGAAACAGCAGGGCCACGAAGTCATCGGCCTGTTCATGAAAAACTGGGAAGATGACGACACCGACGAACACTGCACCACGCGTCAGGATCTGATCGACGCCGTTGCCGTCGCCGACCGCATCGGCATCGACATCGAGGCCGTCAATTTCAGCGCCGAGTACAAGGACCGCGTGTTCAGCGAATTCCTCAGTGAATACCAGGCCGGGCGCACACCCAATCCGGACGTGCTGTGCAATGCCGAAATCAAGTTCAAGGCCTTCCTCGACCACGCGATGAATCTCGGCGCCGACCGCATCGCCACCGGCCACTATGCACAGGTGCGCGAAGTCGACGGCCTCTACCAGTTGCTCAAGGCCGAGGACGGCAGCAAGGACCAGAGTTATTTCCTCTACCGGCTCAATCAGCAGCAGCTGGCCAAAACCGTATTCCCGCTGGGCGATATCTACAAACGCGACGTGCGTGACATCGCCCGCCGCGAAGGCCTGCCGAATCACGACAAAAAGGATTCCACCGGGATATGCTTCATCGGCGAGCGGCCGTTCCGCGAGTTTCTCAACCGCTATCTGCCGTCCAACCCGGGCGACATCGTCACACCGGAAGGCCGGCGCATCGGCCGTCATATGGGACTGACCTTCTACACGCTGGGCCAGCGCCAGGGTCTGGGCATCGGCGGCACCCGCGACGGTGACGGCGATGCCTGGTACGTCGCACAGAAAGACATGGCCAACAACCGGCTGGTTGTCGTGCAGGGCCACGATCATGGTTTGCTGCTGTCGGATCAGCTGACCGCCGTCAACGCCACCTGGATCAGCGGCCATCCGCCGCACACGCACTGGGTCTACAGCGCCAAAACCCGCTATCGCCAGCGCGACGCGGCATGCTCGCTGGAAGAAGCCTCCACCGGACGCTGCGTGGTTGATTTTGCCGAGAACCAGTGGGCCGTCACGCCCGGCCAGTCAGTGGTGATCTATGAAAGCCGCGTCTGCATCGGCGGCGGCATCATCGAGTCGGCGCGTCCGGCACAACCGGCGCTGTCGATGGACGACGCCTGCCCGCCGGAAACCCTCGCCGGCGGCAACTGATCCAACCGGTCAGGCCGCGGTGTCCTTGAACGAAGGACGCTGCGCCAGTTTGTCGGCCAGCCTTGCCAGGTTCGGATGATTGCGCCGCCACGGCAGTTCGGGCAGACGCAATTCCAGCCAGCCCAGACAGCAGCCGACCGCGATATCCGCGAGCGTGAAAAAATCACCGGCGCACCACGGCTTGGCCGCCAGGTCATCCGCCATCGCCTGCAGCGCGCGATCCACCTTGCCCTGCTGGCGGCTGATCCACTCCGGCGACTGTTGTTCAGCCGCCTTGTTTTTTTCATTGACCAGCGCGATCGCCGCATCGGTGCAACCGTCGGCCAGCGCCTCCCAGCGGCGCACCTGGATGCGCGGACGTTTTTCTTCGGGGATCAGGCGGTTGCCGGGACTCGCATTGTCGAGGTGCTCGACAATCACGCGTGAATCAAAAATCGTGTGCTCATCATCCAGCACCAGCACCGGAATCTTGCCCAGCGGGTTGTAGCGGATGACTTCACTGTCCGGCGTGTTCGGCGAGTCCTTGATGAACTCGCATTCCATGCGTTTTTCGACGAGAACGACACGCACCTTGCGGGTGTAGGGACTGGTTA
>CBHTVL010000423.1:0-2624 GCA_966096475.1 uncultured Burkholderiales bacterium | reverse complement strand
CGGGTTTTGTGCCGGGCATGTATGTATTTCCCGGCGGCGGTCTGGATCATGCAGACTTATCATTTAAAAACAATGGCTTATGTTCGTGCCTCGATGATGCGGCGGCCAGCGCTGCATTGGGCCTTGCGGCCGATGGCGTGGGTTACTGGGTTGCCGCCATCCGTGAGGCCTTCGAAGAAGCCGGCTTGCTGCTGGCGCGTGATCGTGCCGGAGAGATCGTCAAGTTGCGCGATGCACAGGCCGCGGCGCGTTTTGATGCGCATCGCCGCCAGCTCAATGCGGGCGAACGCGATTTTGCCGGCATTCTCCAGGCGGAAGGGCTGCAGCTGGCTGCGGATCAGCTGACGTATTTTGCGCACTGGATTACGCCGGTGACTGCGCCGCGCCGTTACGACACGCGCTTTTTCATGGCAGAGGCGCCTGCTGAGCAGGAACCTTTTCATGACGACCCTGAAACCATCGCCGCCACCTGGATCAGTCCCGGCGAGGCGTTAACGCTGCACAAGCGCGGTGAATTCGAGATGCGTACGCCGACGGTGCGCACGCTGGAAACTTTTGCCGATTGCTGCAATGTGGCCGGTTTGCGCCGCGGCCTGCATTCCATACAGGGCAATGTGCAGGCGCTGATGCCCCGCATCGGCAGGGACGGACGCCGTTATCTGCCGGGCGAACCCGGTTACGAAGAGGCCGGTACGAAAGAAGGCGCGGGTCAGTGGCAGAACTGAAACCCATCGTTCCCGGGGAAATCGTCGAGATCGCCCCCGGTGTGCGCCGGCTGACTGCGCCCAATTCCGGCATGATGACCGGCCCCGGCACCAATACCTATCTGCTCGGGAATGAGCAGTTCGCGATGATCGATCCCGGTCCGGAACTCGATGACCACCGCGATGCACTGCTCAATGCCGTCGGCAGGCAACTGCGCTGGATTTTCTGCACGCATACCCATCGCGATCACTCGCCGCTGGCCCGTGCGCTGCGCGAAGCGACCGGCGCGACGGTGTTCGGTTACGGTCATGTGCCCGCTGACGGCCGTCAGGATGAATTGTTTGCGCCGGATCGTGCGCTGGTGGATGGCGATGTGGTGGACTGCGGTGAATTCAGTCTGCGAGCCGTGCATACCCCCGGTCATGCCTCGAATCATCTCTGTTACCTGCTCGAAAGTCGCGGTCTGCTGTTTACCGGTGATCACGTCATGCAGGGCTCGACCGTGGTGATCTCGCCGCCCGACGGCGACATGCAGGCCTATCTCGATTCGCTGGAGAGATTGCTGGAGTTTCCCGTCCAGGCACTGGCGCCGGGGCACGGTCATGTCATCGAAACACCGCAGGATGAAGTGCGCCGGCTTGTCGCGCACCGTCTGAAGCGCGAAGAAAAGGTTTATGCCGCACTGGAGCGCGTCGGACCGGTGACGCTGGAGCAACTGGTGGTTCATGCCTATGACGATGTGCCGCCGCGCATTCATAACGTTGCGATGCGTTCACTGCATGCGTCGCTGATCCGCCTTGAGCGCAACGGCCGTGCCGTCAGTGCCGGCGGCCTCTGGCGGGTGCGGTGATTAGATGCCGGGGTCGCATCCGCTGACCGGCAGGCTGGTCCGTCTCATTGGCAAGCCGCGCGGCACGGCGGTGGCGATTGTCGCTTTCGGACTGCTGCTGGTCGCCACGCTGTGGTGGCTGGTGTTGTCCGAAGAACAGTCCGAGCGGGAGGAGATTGTCGCGGCGGCGGTCAAGCAGAACTCCAATCTGGCAGTCGCTTACGAAGAACATGTGTCGCGCACGCTGAAGGGGCTCGACGGTGTGCTGCTGTTTCTTCGCCATGAATACCACCGTGTCGGCCGCAACATGAATGTCGCCGGTTATGCCGATGAAGGCATCATTGACCGCCGTCTGTTCAGCATTGTCAGCGTGATCGACGAGCGCGGTGATGTGGTATTGAGCAGTCAGCCGGTCCCGCAGGTCAATTACGCCGACCGGGAGTTTTTCCGGGTGCACCAGTTGCGCCGCGGCCGCGATGCGTTGTACATCAGCGAGCCGGTGCTGGGGCGCGTGTCCGGAACATGGCAGGTGCCGATCAGCCGTCCCCTGATCCGCAGCGATGGATCGTTTGCCGGCGTCATCGTGCTGTCGGTCAATCCCGATTATTTCACCCGCTTTTACCAGAAAGCGGAAATCGGCCGGCAGGGGCTGGTGACTTTGGTGGGGCTCGACGGCATTTCACGGGCGCGCCGGGTTGGCGGCACCCTCAGTTTCGGTGATGACATGACCCATTCGACGCTGTTGCGCGAGCAGTCGAACAGCGATATCGGCGATTTCATCAGTGAGGGCGGCATCGACAATGTTGTGCGTTTTGTCAGTTACCGCACGCTGCCGGGCTACCCCCTGATGGTGGCCGTGGGTACTTCCCGTGACGAGGTGCTCGCTGATTTTGTGCGCAACCGCAACCGCGACTATTTTCTTGCGACCCTGTTCAGCGTGGTGATTTTCGGTTTTACCGCCATGCTGGTTGTCGCGATTCACCGCCAGGAGCGCTCGGCCGTTGCGCTGGCCACCAGCGAGGCGCGTTTCAGGGCGACATTTGAGCAGGCCGCCATCGGCATCGTCCACACTTCGCTCGACCAGCGTTAT
>CBHTVL010000422.1:0-2626 GCA_966096475.1 uncultured Burkholderiales bacterium | reverse complement strand
CGCGACCAGTACGTCGCCGGCCTTCACGCCGCCGCGATCCGCGGGCGTGCCGCGGAACACTTCGGTGATCAGCGTGCCGCGGGTGTTGGGAATCTTGAACGATTCGGCGATTTCCGGCGTCATATCCTGCACGCCGACGCCAATCCAGCCGCGCTGCACCGAACCGGTTTCGATGATCTGTTCCATCACGTTCTTTGCGGTTCCGGCGGGAATGGCGAAGCCGATGCCCAGCGAGGCACCGCCCGGCGTTTTCGAATAAATCGCGGTGTTGATGCCGATCAGATGACCGTTGACGTCGACCAGCGCGCCGCCGGAGTTACCGGGATTGATCGCGGCATCGGTCTGGATGAAGTTCTCGAAAGTATTGATACCGAGATGGCTGCGGCCCAGCGCGCTGACGATGCCCAAGGTGACGGTCTGGCCGACGCCGAAGGGATTGCCGATCGCCAGCACCACGTCGCCGACGCGTGCGCTGTCCGGCGCGCCGAAAGTGATCGCCGGCAGTTTGGGCAGATCAATCTTGAGTACGGCGAGATCAGATTCCGGATCGGTGCCGACGACTTTTGCAGTGACGCGGCGCGCGTCGGTCAGCGCGACTTCAATGCCGTCAGCGGCTTCGACGACATGGCTGTTGGTCAGGATATAGCCGGACTCGCTGACGATGACGCCGGAACCGAGGTTGGTGCTCGGCTGCGACTGGGCTTCAGGTTGCTCACCGAAAAAAAAGCGGAACAGCGGATCGTCGCGCAGCGGATGCTGCTGCACCTTGACCGCTTTCATCGTGTAAATGTTGACCACCGCGGGCATGGCCTTTTTCGCGGCATCGCTGTACGAACCGGCGCGCGGCGCGCTGCCGGCATCGGCCGTATGCTGGCCGACGGTGATCACGGCGTTCTGCGGCATGCCGTTGAGCAGGTCAGGGCGCAGCGTGCCGATCACGAACAGCGCAGCGAGGCAGATCGTTGCGGTTTGGCTGAACAGGAGCCAGAGTTTTCGCATGAGAGGTCCGCAGTGGCGCGGTTACAATGACTTTTTGCCGATGACGGGTGGATGGGATGGAACGCGCTGCACTCGATGATTACCTTGCCGATTACCTGCAAGTGCATGTTTTTCGTGATTATTGCCCAAACGGTCTGCAGGTGGAAGGGCGCGGCGAAATCACCCGCATCGTTACCGGCGTCACCGCTTCGGCGGCGCTGATCGAGGCTGCCATCGCTGACGGCGCGGATGCGCTGATCGTCCACCACGGCTATTTCTGGCGCGGTGAAGATGCCCGTATTACCGGTATGCGCCGCCGCCGCATCGGATTGTTGTTTGAGCATGAACTCAACCTCTTTGCCTACCATCTGCCGCTCGACGCCCACCCGGAAATCGGCAACAACGCCACGCTGGCACGTCAGCTCGGCATCGAGCAGACCAAACGTTTCGGCGAGCAGGACATCGCAGCCTTGGGCACGCTGGCCGAAGGCAGTACCGTGGCGTCGTTCACCCGCACCATTACTGAAAAACTCGGACGGGCGCCGCTGGTGATCGGTGACGCCGCACGGCCGCTGCGCCGCATCGCCTGGTGCACCGGCGGGGCACAGGGGATGTTCGAGCAGGCGATTGCGCGGGGTGTGGATGCTGATCTGAGCGGCGAAATTTCCGAGCAGACCGTTCATCTGGCGCGTGAATCCGGTGTCGCCTATATCGCCGCCGGCCATCACGCGACCGAACGTTACGGCGTGCAGGCGCTGGGCGCGCATCTGGCGCAGCGTTTCGGCGTGAATCACCGTTTTATCGAGATCGACAACCCGGTCTAGCCCCGGTCCGCGGCCCGCCGTCCGTTTACAGTCTGTAACAATTTAGTCCGCGCCGGCCGTGCGCCGCAGGTCTATCATGGACTTTTCCGCCAGTTGCGGATGCGGTTGAGGATGCAGACATGGGCAAAATCCGGTTTCCTGCGATAGTTGCGGCCCTGCTGGCCGTTGCGAGCCTCCCGGCTTACGCCGGCGGCGGGCACGGGCATTCGCATGCGAGGGTCGGTGTTTACATCGGCGCGCCGGTAATGATCGGCGGCTGGTGGGGCGCACCCCGTCCTTATTCTTATTATTACCCCGCGTACTATCCCTATTACTACAGCCCGGCACCGGTGGTGGTGCGTGAAGTGGTACGCGAACCGCTGGTTTATTACGACGAACGCGGCAATCCGGTGCCGCCGGCCCAGTCGCAGGGTCAGGCGCAAAATCAGACACAAAATCAGGCCCCGGGCCCGCAGGCTTCTGCGGCAGCGCCGACCTGGTTTTATTGCCCGGATTCGCAGACCTACTACCCGTACGCCCAGACCTGCGCTTCGCCCTGGCAGCGCGTCGCGCCGCATCCGCCGCCGCAATAATCCTTCCCCGCCGCTGTGGTTTGCCGCCGGTATTCCGGCGATGCCGGCAAATCCCCCCGGTTTGTCTTGGGCGATATCGGGTAACTAACTGAATTATTTGATATTTTTCAGTTATCGCTTAACTTTTTCCCTGCTCCGCGTGTAAAATATGCCCTTTTTCCGCGGCAACAAGCACTAAAGGGGACTCAAGGCATGTCCGAGCAAGATACCGATCAGGGTAAGCGACAGTTTCTGGGTGCGGCCACCAGCGTA